>NZ_SMLA01000021.1:0-92552 GCF_004349225.1 Saccharopolyspora karakumensis | reverse complement strand
GGGGAGGGGGCGGTTTGGGCACCGAACGACCCGTCGGGCCGAACGTACCGCGCGCTTGGGAGCGAGCCGGCAGCGGCGGACCCCGTCCTTTCACCTCGTGGATCTCCTACCGGCGTCCACAAGGCACCTGCTACCTGTGGGAGTCCCGGCACTCCCGCAAGGGCGCCGGCCCGGTCACCGCAACGGGGCGGGCCGCACCGCACACGGCCGAGGCCGAGTCCTCGCCGAACCCCTGGCTGCAGCTCTGGGCGCCGCAGCGGTTGGCTTGGTGGATCGCGCTGATCTTCCTGGTCGGCTCGCTGCTGTTCATCGCAGGGGCAGCCGGATCGCTGGCGCCGTCGGCGTTCGGGGGGCAGCACCGGATGGCCATCTACGCTGAGTCGTGCTATTTCCTCGGTGCGCTGCTGTACACGGTCAGCGTTTACGGGCAGGTGTTCGAGAGCCTCAACGCCGATGACCGGGTTGGCCCGGACGGAGCCACGCATGCCCCGCACCGCTACCGCTGGTTCGGCTTCGAGCCCGGCAAGCTGTCGTTCTGGACGCCGTTCGTGCTGCTCATCGGGTCGCTGACGTTCAACTACGAGACGACGTTCGCGGTGGGTGCCAAGTTCGAGCTGCTGCCCAAGGCGGGCTTGTGGTGGACCAGCTTGATCGGCAGCGTGCTGTTCCTGGTTTCCAGCTTGCTTCAGCTGGCCGAGGCAGGGCACGGGTACTTGAAGTTCGATCCGCGGGATGTTTCGTGCTGGGTAGGGCTGTTGTTCGTGCTCGGCTCGATCGGCTTCATCGTGGGCTCGCTGCCCGGGTTCCCGGACACGGGGTTCCCGACTGCGGAGAACCCCGCTGGGGCGTCGATCGTCAAGGTGGGGTTCTTGGCCGGCGGGGTGGCGTTCCTCCTGGGCAGCTACCTCATGCTGCCGGAGCTGTTCATCCAGCTCCGCTCACGGGACAGGCGGAGCTGATGCGGGATCCGGGCCTGGTTTTGCAGAGCGTTCCGCCGTTCGAGTATTGCGAATGCCCGCCAGTGCGCTCGTGAGGGCGAGATGCCAAAGCAAGACGCCGTGGCCCGCGGCTGAGTGGCCGACTGCCGCGCGCCGGTGTCACTCCCGTTCGCGGGAGACGGTGTCTTCGTGGATGTGCTGAGCCTCTTCCCAATACTCACCGGCGTGCCGCATCGCTGAAGCGAGCACCGCGGTCATGCCTTCGAGGTCTCCGATCGCGCGATCCAGAGCTTCCTGGGGGTGGTCGCGCAGCGCTTCCTTGTACAGGCTGTTCCGGTCCACTTGGTCGAGCTTGTTGGTCAATTCGTCGGCCAGGTGGTGCAAGGAACCAAGCACTCCGAGCAACGCCGCGCCGAACGGAGGCCAATCCAGTTGGGCGAGGTCAGTTCTTGCGCATTTTCTCGCGGCCCGGTCGAGCGCGTCCCGGGCGGCGTACATCTCTTCGAGGGGATGTTGAGCCATGGTTCCCGCCTCTGCCAAGTCGATTCGTAACATTGCTATCGTCAGCACGAGCCGAATCGGGGCCGCAGCTGCGTGCCGGCTCGCGCCTCGGTGAGACCTGCGGGCAGCACAACTTCCATGTCAAGGCCCTGGGGTGACGCGCGCACGCTACCGCTTGCACGCTGGTCGTGCATGCGATCCGCCGCTCAGCGGTGGGCGTTGGCGTCGTCCTTGTGGTGCACCACCTGCAGTGCGGTCTCGTGCCACCGGTCGCGACGTGTCGCTGCCACTTGTAGTGGGTAGCCGAGAGCTGCCAATGCACGAGGGGGAGAATCATGAGCGGAACTAGCACACGCAGTTCGATGCACGAGTCACCCGCACGAATTGCTGCAACAGTCGTCGCGGGAGTCTTCTTGCTCGTCGGCATTCTTGGTTTCATTCCTGGGGTCACCACCGAGTACGAGGGTATGACATTCGCCGGCCACCACTCCACCGCGATGTTGCTTGGGGTTTTCCACGTATCGATCTTGCACAACGTCGTGCACCTTCTCTTCGGCGTCCTCGGATTCGCGCTCGCCCGAACCGCCGGCGGCGCGATCTCATTTCTCGTCGGGGGAGGCGCTGTGTACCTGCTGTTGTGGATCTACGGCCTCATCGTCGACATGGACAGTGCGGCCAACTTCGTACCGTTGAACACTGCTGACAATTGGCTGCATCTCTTCCTGGGGCTGGGGATGATCGCACTCGGTGCGCTGATGTGGCAGGCAGGCGGCCGCCACCGCTCGACGAGCGGCCATAAGGGCACCTCCTGAAGGGGTAACAGGCGCTGAGGCCGTGTGGTCGTCGTGAGGACCTGCACGTGATTGGCGTGGTTTTGGCGCTAGTGCTCCCCCGAACGCGGCAGACGTGTCGAAGGCCCGCTCGCACACCGAAAGTCGCAAACGCCACGCGAATCTCGCGTGCCCCACCGAGATTTTGTTTAGGGTTGGTCGTGCCGGGAAATACAAGAGGAGAACAAAAGTTCTTTGATCTCTCATCGGAGGGTACAGTGTTGACCATTCTGCGAAAGAAGGGCGTCACGTCCGACCACATGTTCGCTGCTGGGTTGATCTCAATCGCTCTGAGCGTGGTTAGTTGGGCCGCATCGCTCAACGCGTCGGAATCGACCGCCCGAGCGGATCGATGGGGAATCTTCGTGGGGGAATGGGCGCCTAGCTTCTTCGCGCTGGGTGTGGCGCTTCGCGTAGACGAGAACGAGGGCGCGAAGGGCGGTCGATAGGGCGGGCGGTGTGCGCCCCGAGCTCTCAGCCATGCACTGGCTGCCACAGCCGAGGTCACCAGAGAGGACCGCAGTAAGCGTGTCCCTCGGGCTCCAGGCGGATACGGAAGCGGCTGAACCAACGCGATGGAACAAGGAGGGCGAAATGGTTCAGTGGGCCACAGCTTGGAAGTGCGAGCGCCCGTAGCGCAGTGCTATCAGTGGCTGCGTCCGCTCACCCACGTTCCAGAAGTTTTCCCCGACGTGCAAACGGGTTGAACCGCGAAGCGCTGAAGCCGATACGGCGCATTGGGGGTCTCCGGACCCGCAGGCAAGGACGCCGAGCGGGAGATGCGCGGATCGTCGAGGCGCCAAAACCGTCTCCACAGCGGGGCGGCCCGTTTCGACGGCCACGGAGGTAGTAGAGGTGAGCTTGCGGTACGACGCCGCCCGGGGGCACCGAACCAGAGCATTGAGGCCTTGAGGGGCGGCTCAGGGGCTCCGAGTGTTGGTCGTCCGCTTCCGCGTGGTTTCGGGTCCGCCCGTCGTGGTGATCCTGGTGAGTCGGCCACGTGGAAGCAGTTGGGTTGGGGGTCCGGTTTAGTGGCTCGTGGTCGTCTTGCCGCCGCTCACCGGCTGGAAAATGAGCGTGCAGGTCTTGTCGGGTTCAGATGCGCCCGAGGTCCTGGGCCCGTACACCGCACCGCGCGAAATGGATTGATCGCCTCAGGTGTACCGATCCAACGGCCCCCATCCGCGGTTGTGATCCTTGATCAACCCCCGTGCTTCCTGCATCGCGTATTCGGCCACCCAGGCGAGCGCCCGCTGGCAGCGAACGAGAGGCTCGTTGTCAGGGCCCCGTGCGACCTCCGTGCCTCGCAGCAGCCATGCTCGTACGTCGGGCTCCGGGCGGCGCTCGCGCAGGTGCTCGTAGTCGTAGAGCCTCCGCGCGACCCAGAGCCGCAGTGATCTGTCGCCCCACCACGACTCGACCTGCAAGGGGCTCGCCGAGAGCCCCGGGAGCTCGACGCCGGTGAGCTCGTCACTGCTCGTGGAGCCCGCGTCGATCGCTGGTCCGCGCGACCAGCGCACGTAAAGCCCCACACCCCGCGCTTCGAGGAGGACGGCCTCGACCAGTTCATCGAGATCGCGCAGCACCGGAAGCTCTTCGTGACCGCAGTCCATCCCAGGTGGTTACCCGACTCCAGCGCGGCACAACGCGTCGGATCGGTCGAGCAGGAGTGAGCCACGAACGGCACAGGAGCACGAAGAGCAAGAGCTCCACCGGTGCGGAGCCGTAGTACATGAGCTGGCCGCCGACCTGCGCCTGTTCTGCGGTCACGCCGTCGGGAGGTGCGGCGTAGACGGTTTTCGCCAGGACGTTGTGGGCGGCCACGGCCACGACCAACGTCGTGGCGCGCCAGGCGGCGTGGGAGCGGTGCGGCGCCGGGTCGGGACCACCGAGGACGGCGAAGGTGAACACGAAGCCGGCCGCTAGCACGTGGATGTGGACTGCGGCGTGCAACCACGGTTCGGTGTGCATCGCCGCGTACACGCCGGTTCGGTAGAGCACCCACAAACCGCCGATGTTGAGCATCGCTGCGATTGCGGGCTGTGTCAGCACCCTCATCGGGGTCGAGCGCGTGCAGCGGGCCAAGGTCCGAGCAGCGGCGACCGGTAGCGCCCGCAAGGCGAGGGTGACGGGAGCCGCCAGAACCATCAGCACGGGTGCCAGCATCCCGAGCAGGATGTGTCCGGTCATGTGGAGGACGAAGTCGTGGTGGGCGCGCTGCGCGAACGGCCCCGCCGAGGTCGCCGCGACGCAGGACCACCCAGCAGCCCACAACACCGTTCGGTATGCCGGCCACTGGACGCCGCGGTCCCGCAGTCTCGCGGTCCCGACCACATGTCCTAGTACGGCGGCCGCCGATACGAGCACGACCAGGCACTCTCCAGCGCTCATCGGTGCCGAACCGGTCTGGGACGAGGACGCATGGAAGCTCTTCCTAGGGTGCCGGGTCCTCGGGGTGATGGACCCGCATCAGGACCCACCACGCCATTCCGGCCAGCAACAGGACGGCGGCGACGACGTTCCACGCGAGGTCATAGGGCATCAAGCTCACCCCGTAACGGATCTGGTGCAGGTTGAGGAGCTTGTGCTGGACGAGCCCGTCGTAGAGCTGGAAGAACCCGGCCCCGATCAGCCAGCCGGCCGCGAAGGCGGCGACGCGGAAGGCACGTTCGCGGCGCAGCGAGCCGACCATCAGCAGGGAAGCGACGGTGGCGAACCAGCTGAACGCGTGGAAGAGCCCGTCGGAAACCAAACCGACACCGCTGGTCGAACGGTCGTAGAAGTGGTGCCAGTGCAGCAGTTGGTGGAAGACCACTTCGTCGATGAAGGCCACAGCGCCCAGTCCCAGCATCACTCCCGCGAGCAGGTTGCGTCCGCGGAGCGTTCGCAGAGCGACGTCGGGCGCGCGTGCCTTCACGTCTCCGCCTCCTCGTCAAGCTCGGGCCTGGTGCAGGACTGCCGGCCCACGGGGTTACCCCTGTGGACGTTCGCGTAACCGCGAGTGCTGATCGGTCGGAGAGTTCGTGCCTACCCGGGGCGCGGAGGCGCCGAAGGCGAGAGACCGCGTGGTTTCGACGATGCTGCGGCGGGGAACTCGACCTCTGTCGCACCGGTACCGGAAGAAGGGTGCTGTGACACGTGAATTCTCCTTGGTTGCAAGCGCGGCACGTCGAGCACCCTCCGGTGCGCGACGCCCCCTCGTTCGACGTCGCGGTGATCGGTGGCGGCATCGCCGGCGTGACCACGGCCTTGCTGCTCAAGCGGACCGGGGCGACGGTCGCCGTGCTCGAGGCCGACCACGTCGCCTCCGGTGCGACGGGCCACAACACGGGGAAGGCGACCGCGCTGCAGTCGACAATCTATTCGACGATCCGGCGCAACCGTGGTACCGAGGCAGCGCAGGTCTACGCCGCTGCGAGCGCCGCGGGCGTCGAGGAGATCGCGAGGCTGGGCGTCCCCTCCGAGATCAAGCGCAGACCGGCCTATACCTTCGCGGTGGACGAGAGCGGTGCGCAGGCGGTTGGGGAAGAATGGGAGGCGGCGCGGGAAGCGGGCTTGCCGGTGGTCGCCGACGAACTCCCCGAACTACCGCTTCCCGTCACGGCCGCAGCCAAGTTGGACGACCAGGTCGAGTTCGATCCGGTTCGTCACACCCGCCACCTGGCGAGGCAGGTCGATGGCGGGGGGTGCGCCGTCTTCGAACGCACCAGAGCGCTTCGGCTGACCGAAGGTTCGCCGTGCCAGATCACCACCGATGGCGGCACGCTGACGGCCGACCGCGTCGTGGTGACCACGCACGCTCCGGTCTGGGACCGCGGGTTGTACTTCGCGGCGCTGGAGGCGCACCGGTCGTACTGCATCGCAGCGCGGCTCCGCGAAGAGCCGCCGCGGGGGTTGTCGATCACCGCCGGGGAACCGACCCGCTCGGTGCGCTCGCGTGGCGACCAGGTCGTGGTCTGCGGCGAAGGGCACCAGACCGGCAAGCCCGCAGGCGGCAACGATCCCTACACTCGGCTGGAAGCCTTCGCCCGCGAGCACTGGTCGGTCGCCGACATCACGCACCGCTGGTCGGCGCAGGACTTGGTTCCGACCGACCGGTTCCCGATGGTCGGTCGGTACTTGCCGCACTCCTCGCGGCTCTTCGTGGCCACGGGTTTCATGAAGTGGGGCCTCACCGGCGGGACTGTCGCGGGGAAGATCCTCACCGACCTGCTGAACTCGGACGAGAACCCGTGGGCGGAAGCCTTCTCGCCGGCCCGGCTGTCGCCGGGTTCGTGGCCGCGGCTGGCGTGGCACAACCTCAGCGCCGGCCTCAACTTCGTCGCCGACCGGGTCTCACCCGCGACGGCGACCGATGTGCGGGAGGTGCGGCGCGGTACCGCGGCGGTCATCCGGGAGGGGGTGGATCGCACTGGCGTCTACCGCGACGAGGAGGGTCTGCTGCACTGCGTCTCGATGCGGTGCACGCACCTCGGATGCCTGGTGCGCTTCAACGATGCGGAGTCCACCTGGGACTGCCCTTGCCACGGAAGCCGCTTCTCGGTGGACGGAACCGTTCTGGAAGGCCCGGCGGTCGAACCGCTTCCGGTCAAACCGCCGCCCCGGCCACCCGGCTGAACGATCGCCGATTGGAGAGCTCGCTCCGGTCGTCACCGGTGTCGCCGATCAGCGATCGAAGTCGCGACCAGAGAAGGCAAGCGGTGCACTACGACGGCGACCTGCGGTGGCCGGTCCTTCGAGGGCGGTCGGAGACGGGCCACGCGTAAGGCAGGTCGTTGGCGACTCCCGCGAAGAACCTGCGGTAGTGGTCGGGGTTCTTGCGTAGCAGTGCTGACCGGTGGCTGCGGTGGAAAGCGGGATCACCCAGCCACGGTGGTAGTTCCAGGGCTTTCGCCAGCTCGTCCTGCGACCGCACGACGGACAGCCCGCTCGTTGCTCCCCACTCCTCGCGTATGCCCAGCTCGCACGTGTCGGGACTCCCGGTTCTCGTCCAGACGCCGCATATCGTGATGCCGTAGCAGCTCAACGCCTCCTCGTAACCCGCCCACATCGCCACTGCCGGATGGTGTTGCCAGCCGTAACCGACGACGGTCAGCGCACGGAGCACTTGCAACGCCTCGACGCGTTGCTTGCCGAGTCGGCGGGGGTCGAGAACCTCGGCCGAGTCGATGAAACTCGGGTAGGGCAGGAACGTTTGCACACCTCCGGTGTGCCCGGTGCACTTCGATGACAATCCTGTGCCAACGGCCCTCCCACAGGCGAACACTCCGCCGAGCGCCGATCTGGCGTCTCACGGCCGCCCGTGGTCGTCTGCTCCTTCTGGACGCCGGCTCCTGAGCTGGTTGTCGAGAAACGAGTGGAGGTGCTCGGCTCAGGCCGCGGCCGCGACCGGCTGCGGGGCCGCCGCCGGACGTCCGCCCTCGATGACCTCCAGCGCCGGAACCTCGCGCCGGGAGTTGCGGTCCAGGCAGCTCGTCACCATGGCCAGCGCCAGGCCCACCGCGGACAGCAGCACCCCCACCAGGTTCGGTGAGAGCAGCCCGAGCCCGTGGGCGATCACCAGACCGCCCGCGTAGGCACCGATCGAGTTGGCGACGTTGAAGGCGGACTGCAGCGCCGCGGACACCAGCGACGCCTGTCCGTCGGCCTTGTCCATGACCAGCGCTTGCATGATCGGCGCGACCATGAAGCCGACGGCTCCGATGGCGAAGACGGTCACCGCGGCCGCCACCTTGTTGCCGGAGGTGAGGGTGAACAGGCCGAGCACGACGGCGATCCCGAGCAGCGCGGCGTAGACGCCGGGCATCAGGGCCTTGTCGGCGATCCAGCCGCCCAGGTAGTTGCCGACCGTCATGCCGAGCCCGGCCAGCGCCAGCAGCAGCGTCACCGCGGTCGGCGAGTACCCGGACACGTCGGTGAGGATCGGGGTCAGGTAGCTCAGGCAGGCGAAGGTTCCGCCGAGGCCGAACGTGACGATCGCCAACGCCAACCACACCTGCGGCGACCGGAAAGCGGCGAGCTGGTCGAGGACGGCGGACTGTCCCGGCTCGGGGCGCCCCTGGTCCGGGACCAGGCGCACGATGGCGGCGACGGCCACGACACCGATCGCGGCGACCACGGCGAAGGTGGCCCGCCAGCCGAACTGCTGGCCGAGCAGCGTGCCCAACGGCACGCCGACGACGTTGGCCAGCGTCAGGCCCATGAACATCATCGAAACCGCCTTGGCCCGGCTACCGGTCCCGGCCAGGCTGGCGGCCACCACGGCACCGGCGCCGAAGAACGCGCCGTGCGGCAGTCCGGCCAGGAATCGGAGGGCCACGCCCACCCCGGCGCTCGGCGCCAGCGCGAACAGCGCGTTCCCGGCGGTGAACAGCCCCATCGTCAGGACGAGCATGGTCTTGCGCGGCAACCGAGCGCCGAGGATGGTCAACGCCGGAGCGCCGACGACGACGCCGAGGGCGTACCCGCTGATCAGGTGCCCGGCGGTCGGGATGGACACGCCGAGCTCCGCGGCGGCCTGGGGGAGCACGCCCATCATGACGAACTCGGCGGTGCCAATACCGAAAGCGCCAACGGCGAGCGCGAGCAGCGCGAGGGGCACGGTTCTCCTCTCGGGGAAGCAGGGCTCTGCGAGCAGTGCGGGAGGGATTCGGATCACCGGTCGCGGGGAACCGATGGGCTGTATCGATAAAGAACAAGGTCAAAAGCAAAGACAGTCGAGCAAGCGGAACTCGCGCTCTCATCGGCTGTCCTGATCCCAGTCTCGGCCGCGCAGCACCCGGCTGTCCAACCAGAAAGCCGTGAACCGAAACACTCCGTGCACGAATTCCCGCCTGACGACACCCATACGAGTGAAGAACAGTCGCCGCTCGCGGGCGCCGCAGTAGCACGCCGTCACCGCACAAGGAGGTCGCGCTCGTCGGCGCGATCGAGTCCCTCCCGGCCGGCTGAACGCAAGTGGAAGCCCTCAGTGCTGCTTGCGGACCACGGCACTGCGGATGTCGACGGCTGACTTCCGACCACTACCGTGCCGGGCATGGATTTCGAGGATCAGCTCGTGGTGGTGACCGGAGGTGGACGCGGACTGGGCGCCGCGTTGGTGCGCGCGTTCGCGATGCAGGGAGCGCGCGTCGTGATCGACTATCGCCGCAGCCGTGAGCAGGCCGAAGCGCTGGCGGCCGAGCTCGGCGACCGGGCGATCGCCGTCGCGGCCGACGTCACGGATCGAGCCCAGGTCGACGCACTGTTCGCCACGGCACGCGAGCGTTTCGGAACTCCGGTGACGACGGTGGTCAACAACGCTCTCGCCGACTTCGCGTTCAACGGCGACGCTCGTTCGCACGCCGACGCGATCACGTGGGGTGAGTTCGCCGGGCAGTTCGAGGGAAGCGTCCGCGGGGCGCTGCACACCGCTCAGGCGGCACTGCCGGGCATGCGGGAACTCGGTGGTGGTCGGATCATCAACGTCGGCACCAATCTGTTCCAGAATCCGGTCGTGCCCTATCACGACTACACGGCTGCGAAGGCGGCGCTGCTGTCGCTGACCCGCACCCTCGCCGCCGATCTCGGTCCCGATGGCATCACGGTCAACATGGTCTCCGGTGGGCTGCTGCGCACCACCGACGCGAGCGCCGCCACTCCCGAGGAGGTGTTCGACGCGATCGCGTCGAACACGCCGTTGCGTCGTGTTGTGACACCGGGAGAGTTCGCCGACGCGGCTCTGTTCTTCGCCTCCCCGTGGTCGCGGGCTGTGACGGGACAGAACCTGGTGGTAGACGGCGGCTTGGTCAACGCCTGAGCGGCCACAGTGGACGGCACCCGGGTTCGTGTGGCTTGGCGGCTCGTTCGGAGGCGCTCTCGAACCGCGCGTCCCACGGCCAGGAAGGGAATCGCCTCTTCGGCATTCCCGCCGAGATCTGCATCGCCGCTGTCCGGCGGAAGTGATCGAGCGGACCGGTCGTCACCGGCAGCCGACGCCCAGGCAGTCGGCGTGCAGGAACATCCTGCCGTCGAGCCGGATGACGTAGTCCTCGCGCTGGGCGCGGGTGCCCGCTGCGGTGACCACGCCGTGCACGGTCACCGCAGCGTTGTCCGGTGTCGAAGCCGTGCACTCGACGGTGAAGTCGGAGCCGAGGCCGGCGTTCTCGGCTCCGGTGCTGCGGCAGGCCGGGCGTTCTCGCAGCAGAATTCCGTGCTGCGCCAGCTCCGCCCGAGCGCCCAAGGAGACGGCGTTGCGGTACCCGGCGGCCGAGATCGCCTTGGCCGGGTCTGCGCAGCCGGTGACCACCAGGGCGGCCACTGCCAGTACCAGCGCCGGTCCGGTCCTCATGTCCCACTTTCCGTCGCGGCCTCGATGGTCTCCACCACCACGTCCGGACATTCCCACGCCACCTGGTGCCGGCTGTGGGGCAGCAGGCGGTGACAACCTCCCAAGAGCCCTGCCAGGCGGGTGTGGCACCTCGTCCACCGCACGGCCGCGTTCGCGCGCATCCCGCCGACGGCGGTGAGGATCCACACGGGTACGGGAGGGAACGTCGTGCGCTGCCGGAGCACGGCCAGGTCTCGCAGCATCGGCTCGAAAGCGAGGTATTCCTGCCATGCTGCGGTGATCGCGGCCGGTGACCGGAATCGGGTACGGCCGGCCGCTCGCACCGGCGGCGGCAGCGGTCGGGACGTTTGCGCACGCGCACCGGCCGTCCAGATGGCAGGTCCGAACGGTGCGATGCAGGGGGCCGCACGGCGGCCCAGCGCCTCTGCGGCCAGCAGCGACCACTCCGGCTGCGGTGACGCGCTGCCGCAACTCGGGTCCAGCAGCACGAGCGCGCGCAGCGAGCCCGGATGCCGTCGACCCATCGCCTCGGCGTGCAGCGCCGAGACCGAATGCGCGACCACCACCGCACTGCCGTGCCGGTCCGCGGCCGCGCTCAGCCGGTCGGCCTCGTCATCCAGGCTGGGCAACCCTGGCCGAGGAGCGCACCCGTCGAGGCCGGGGCGTTCCAGCCGATGCACGCGATGCGCCGACAACGCGGTCAGGACCGGTTCCCAGTCGTAGGCGGCACCGGCCATTCCCGAGGTCAGCAGCACCGCGGGGGATTCACGCATCGAAACCACCCGCGGATCGCGCTCGACGGGCATGGCTGACGGCCACTGCGATCAGCCACGTCGCGATCAGGGCGAGCTGCACCCGTTGGGTCACCCCGGCTCCCGTGCCCATCCACAGCGCTCCCAGCGTCGCCACCGTCGCCAGCCCGGTTAGCGAACACCACGCCCAGCCCCAGCGTGCCCGCGGCCCGATACCGGCCCTGGCCAGTCCGCCCATGGCCACGAGCATGCCCAGCGCCGCGACGGAGCTGGTCATCTCGTGCACCGTGTGGGTGGCGGGGAGCGCTCCCACGAGCTCTCGCACCGCGCATCCCGAGTCGACGTAGCTCGCGCACGTCATCGGGGTCAGCGCTCCGTCCAGCCCGGTGGCGACGCCGAAGACCAGCAGACCGCTCCACCCCACGGCCCCGCCGCCGCTGCACCGGATCCCGGCCACGGCGGCTGCGGCGGCCAGCAACCCGGCGAGTCCGTCACCGATGCGGAAGAGCCGGCTCCCCGGTTGGTCACGGGCGGCGAGTTCGCTGACGTAGCCGTTGAGCGCGTCCAGACCCGGATTGATCCACGGCCCCAGCAGCCACAGGCTGTAGAGGACAGCGGCGCACGCGCAGCATCCTGCGACTGCACGTGGCTCCCACCGGGCCGCAACCCGGGCATCGGAGACGGCCGGCATGAACTGTCCTAGGGTCGTGAGGTCAGCATCGATCGTCCACTGCATGCCAGCTTAGGCGGAGGAGGTACGGATGGGTCGGGCAGCATCGGTGGGCCGGTCGACGAGCGAGTGGGGGCCTGCGACCGAGCCGGACTGGACGGCTCGAGTCCCGCGGATCGTGGCCGGAACCTTGGTGTGCATCGCGGCCCTGTGCGCCCTGGCTGCCGTCGGAGCGGCGTTCCGGAGCGGCATGCAGCCGGTGCGCGAGTTCATCGACCTGGTTCTGTTCCCCGCTCCCGCCAACCTCGGGTATGCGGCCTTCCTGCTGGTACTGGCAGGGGCGTTGGGGCGCCGCAAGCGCATCGCCTACCGAATCCTGCTGCTGGTGCTGGCCTTGCAGCTCCTCCTGTCGGGGCTGGTGCTGCTGATCATCCTGGCGATCCCGCAGGAGCCGGGTTTCGTCGAGCAGGTGCTGCCGAGCGGTGTGCGGTGGTCGCTGGGTGCGAACGTGCTGCTCACCACGACCGCGATGGTGGTGCTGGGGTTGGCCTCGCGGCAGTTCTACGGACGGGTGCAGCGTGCCAGCGTGCCCAAGGCGCTGGTGACGTTCGCCGGACTCGCCGCGGTGTTCATCGTGCTGGGCTACGGGCTGGTCACGGTGTTCTCAGGCTCGTTGCACGACTCCGCTGACCAGTTCAGCTGGACGGTCGAACGAGTCCTGGGAGGCGCGGTGACCTTGGACATCACCCGAGCCGGCGAAGCTCCGGGTTGGGTGAACCTCGTGCTCGGCACGTTCGGGATGGCCACGCTGTTCGCCACGCTGGCGGTGCTCTTCCGATCCCAGCGCACCGCCTCGGTCCTGCCTGCTGCCGACGAGCGCCGCGTGAGGAGGTTGCTGGCCGATCACGGCGAGGTCGACTCGTTGGGGTACTTCTCAACGCGGCGCGACAAAGCGGTGCTCTTCTCCAACAGTGGCAAGGGCGCCATCAGCTATCGCGTGGTCGCCGGCGTCTGCTTGGCCAGCGGTGACCCGCTCGGCGACCCCGAAGCGTGGGGACCGGCGATCGAGCGATGGCTGGGAATGTGCCGGGATTACGCCTGGCGGCCGGCCGTGATCGGCGCCGGCGAGCGCGGCGCCCACGCCTACGCGCGGGCCGGCTTGAAGGTCCTTCGGCTGGGCGACGAAGCGGTTCTGGACTTGTCCACGTTCAACCTGGAAGGCCGGGAGATGCGGCCGGTGCGCCAGGCGGTGAACCGGCTGCATCGCGACGGGTACCGGGTGCGGATCCGCAGGCAGGAGGAGATCTCGGCGGAGGAGATGGCCGAGGTCGCCCGCCGCGCTGTTCGGTGGCGGGGAGGCGACACCGAACGCGGCTTCTCGATGGCGCTGGGCCGGTGGGGCGACCCGGCCGATGGCGGATGCGTGCTGGTCGAAGCCGTGAACTCCGACGGTGAAGTGTGCGCGATGCTGTCCTTCGTGCCGTGGGGACGCACCGGCCTGTCCTTGGAAGCCATGCGCCGAGCACCCGAGAGCGACAACGGTCTGGTGGAGTTGATGATCAGCTCCCTGGCGCGTTCGGGAGGACGTGTGCGGGGTGCGACGCCCGCGGGCCTCCAGCGGCTCTCGCTGAACTTCGCGGTCTTCCGAGAGGTCTTCGAGGGAGGCGCCCGGTTGGGCGCGGGCCCGGTGCTGCGGTCCTGGCGCGGGATCCTGCTGTTCTTCTCGCGTTGGTGGCAGTTGGAGTCGTTGTACCGCTCGAACGCCAAGTACCAGCCCGACTGGGTGCCTCGGTTCATCGGATTCGGCGATCGGCGCGATCTGGCCCGAGTCGGGTTCGCCTCGGCGGTGGCCGAGGGGTTCGTACCCCTGCTCGGTTCGAGTGGCGCCGCCACCCCTGCTGCGGCCGCACCAGGTGAGGACCGGATGCCGGTGACCGAGCCGCACGAGCACGAGCCCGGTCGGCGATCGGTCCCCGAACAGATGCGGGTTCGCCTGGACACCGTCGCCAAGATCCGGGAAGCCGGGGGCGATCCGTACCCGGCGCAGGTCCCGCGCACAGACTCCTGCGCGGAGATCGTCGAACGGCATGCCGGAACCGCGCGGGACACCCGCACCGGCGAACGCACCGCGGTCACCGGCCGAGTCGTGTTGATGCGCGACCACGGGCGGTTGTGCTTCGCGACCTTGCGCGATTGGTCCGGGTACCTGCAGACCATGTTCACCACCTCCGACACGGGTACCGCTCGGTGGCGGGCGTGGAAGAACGAGATCGACATCGGCGACCAGGTCTCGGTGCAGGGGGAGGTCATCACCACTCGCCACGGCGAGACCACGGTGTTGGCCGATGATTGGACCTTGGCCTCCAAGTGCCTGCGTCCCCTGCCGGACAAGCACGCCGGTCTCACCGATCCGGAGACCCGATCCCGAGCACGCTCGGTGGACCTCATCGTCGGTACCGAGGCCCGGGACATGTTGCGGGCCCGCTCGGCCGCCCTGCAGGCGTTGCGCTCGACGCTGACCGGCCACCGGTTCCTGGAGGTCGAGACGCCGATTCTCCAACCCGTGCACGGTGGTGCCTCGGCGCAGCCGTTCCGGACTCACATCAACGCCTACGACATGCCGCTGTACTTGCGCATCGCCCCGGAGCTCTACCTGAAGCGGCTGTGCGTGGGCGGGGTGGAACGGGTCTTCGAACTCGGACGCACGTTCCGCAACGAGGGGGTTTCGGCCCGGCACAACCCGGAATTCACGATGCTGGAGGCTTATCAGGCCCACGCCGATTACGCGGTGATGCGGCAGCTGTGCGAAGAGCTGGTGCAGGCCGCGGCCACTGCTGTGCACGGGGCGCCGGTAGCTCGGCGCCAGGGCACCGGCGATCGCGCCGAGGAGATCGACCTGTCCGGAAGCTGGCCGGTGATCACCGTGCACGAGGCGTTGTCCTCGGCGTTGGGGGAGGAGATCACCCCGGAGACCCCGCCGGAACAGCTGCGGTCGTTGTGCGAGCGGACGCAGGTCCCGTTCGATCCGGACTGGCCACGTGGCGCGTTCGTGGTCGAGCTCTACGAGCGCTTGGTCGAGCGCCACACGACGCGCCCGACCTTCTACACCGACTTTCCCGTCGATGTTTCTCCGCTGACCCGCCCACACCGCCACGACCCGAGGCTGGCCGAACGCTGGGACCTGGTCGCCTTCGGCGTGGAGATCGGAACCGCCTACTCCGAACTCGTCGATCCGATCGAGCAGCGCCGCCGTTTGACCGAACAGTCGTTGCAGGCGGCCGGTGGTGATCCGGAGGCGATGGAGTTGGACGAGGACTTCCTGCGCTCGTTGGAATTCGCCATGCCTCCCACCGGCGGACTCGGGCTGGGAGTGGACCGCCTGCTGATGTTGCTCACCGGCCGCCCGATCCGGGACACGTTGCCGTTCCCATTGACCCGTCCCGGGGGCCGCACCTGACCACTCGGGGACGAAGGTGACGCAGAAGCCGCGTTCCGCGCCGATGCGGGTGTGCGGAAGCCGGACGTCGCGCCCGCATCGGCTTCATCTGCACCCCCGCGGAACGGACGCAGGTCAGCGCGCTGATCCGGCACCGGTCGGACCCAGACGGCGCGTGCCCTTGCCGGCTCGCAGGCACGAGCCCTCAGCGGTTGCCATGACGGGTCGGAGAACGCGATCACCGTGACGAGAAGCAATCCTCGCCTCGCGAAGTGCGTCTTGGTGACCATCGTGACCAGCTGATCGTGAGGCGTTGCTGCGTGTCGGTGACACGGCTGGGCTGAACGGGGTGTCTCGATCGGTCGCCCGGAAAGCTCCGGGCGCCGCGCGCGTGGCGTTGCCTCAACCGTTCAGCCGTACCACTCCGCGATTCTGGTGAAAAATGCGAGCCGGGTGTGTCATTGGTGCGGGTCGGCGGGGAACACCGTCAACCGCAGCAAAAACCTGTCGGAAACCGAGGATTGTCGTTCTACCGTACTGAAAAGCATGTGCGAACGCTGCTCAAGCGGCGATGATGGGTTCAAGCCAGGGATGTTCGCCAAGCTGGTAATGGAGATCGCAGCGCCCGACTTCAACGGCGAGCCGGGGCATCGCTGCACTTCCAGCATCACGGAGACGTGCCGGTGGTCCGCCAGCGAGGGAGTGTCCGTTCTCGTCAGAGTTCTGCCGCGGAACGTTCGACTGTCGGTGTTGTCCGGAAAACTGGCCGCAGCCACCGATCACGGCGTGCACGCGCATGAGAATTCGCCTCGTCGATCGCCACGCCCTACTGGGGGAGCGTTCGGCCGCTCGGGGGTGGAGTGAGTGCCGGTCGTGCGTCGATCGGCACTGCGACAGGGCCGAATGGCTGTGTTTCGAGTTCCGATGAACAGTCCGGAGATGGAGTTGCATGCTGGGGAGCAGGAACGGGCACCGACGCACAGCCATGTCAGCGGATGGGGCGCTGATCGGTGTTGAGGATTTGGAACCGCCGAAGTGGGCGGAGGTGGATCAGAAGGTCGCGGGCGCGGGTGTGTGGCAGACGGTCCGTGAGCTGCCGATGGCGGCGAGGCTGGTGGTCGGGCTGTCGTTTCGGGCTTCGCCGGGTCGGACGGTGCTGGCGGGTGTGGTCCAGTTGGCGTCGGGCTGTGCGTCGGCGTTCGGCTTGTTCGCCACGGCCGGGGTGTTGACGCAACTGCTGACGGCCGGGCCCACGCCGGAACGGGTGGTGGCGTCGCTGCCGGCGATCGCGGCTGTGGTGGCGGCTTTCGCCTTGCGCGGGCTGCTGGACAGCGCGGTGTCGGCGGTGCAAGGGGTGCTGATGCCGTTGGTGCGCCGCGCCGCCCAGGACCGGCTCAACTCGGCGGTGGCCGAGGTGGAGTTGTTGGCGTGGGAGGATTCCGACTTCCAGGAACTCGCCCGGCAGGGCGGTTATCAGGGTGTCCAGGCGGTGGAGTCGAGCGTGCGCAGCATCGCTTCGATCTCCTCGGCGCTGGTGTCGCTGGCGGCGGCGCTGATCACGGCGGCGCTGCTCAATCCCTGGTTGTTGCCCGCACTGCTGGTGCCCACGGTGGCCGAGGCGTGGGCGTCGATGCGCGCGGCGAAGCAGGGCTACGTGAACTTCCTGAGCCTGGTGACCCGCCGGTTGCGGCTGCACGTCGTGGAGAACTTGCTCGTCGCACGGGATGTGGGCACCGAACGCACGGCGCTGAACCTGCAGGACTCGCTGCTGGTCGAACATCGCCGCATCGCTGATCAGGTCACCGAGGAGGCCATTCGCGCCGAACACCGGCAGACCTGGACGCGGTTGATCGGACGCACCCTGGCCGGTACGGGCACCGGCCTGGCTTACTGCGTGCTCGGCGCGCTCCTCTGCACCGGGGCGATGCCACTGGCCATCGCCGGAGCCGCCGTCATCGCGATGCGGGCCGCGGCGAGTTCGCTGTCGATCACGATGGTGTCGGTCAACCGCCTCTACGAGCACTCGTTCTATCTCCGGTTCTACACCCAACTGCTCGCCGAATCGACGCGACGCCACAGGCCCGCGACCAGTGTGCGCGTTCCCCGCAACCCGGAGACCATTCGGCTGGAGAACGTGTCTTTCACCTATCCCGATGCCGAGGAACCGGCGCTGGTCGAGATCGACCTGACCTTGCACCGCGGTGAGGTCGTGGCGCTGGTCGGGGAGAACGGATCCGGCAAGACCACGCTGGGAAAACTCATCACCGGGCTGTATCCACCGACCGAGGGCCGGGTGCTGTGGGACGAGGTGGATCTGGTCACCGCGGATGCCCGAAGCGTGTACGAGCAGGTCGCCCTGATCGACCAGGATCCCGCGCGGTGGCCCATGACCGCCGACACCAACATCCGCATCGGCAACCTCGCGGCGCCGGAGCCCTACGGCGCCACCTGGGAAACCGCGTTGCGCGAGTCCGGCGCCGATGAGGTCCTGGCGAAGCTCCCCAACGGGCCGGGAACGGTCCTGTCGCGGCAGTTCCGAGGAGGCCATGAGCTCTCCGGCGGGTCGTGGCAGCGGCTCAGCGTGGGGCGTGGGATCTTCCGCGATCACGCGGCGGTGTTGATCGCCGACGAACCGACCGCCGCGCTCGATGCGAAGGCCGAAGCCCGAGTGTTCGCCGGCTTGCAACGCGCGACCAAAGGATCCCTGGACGATGCACATCGCACCACGGTTCTCGTCACGCACAGGCTGGCCAACATCCGGCGCGCCCACCGCATCGTCGTCATGGATTCCGGACGCGTCGCCGAAACCGGCACCCACGAAGAACTGATGAGAGCCAACGGCCTGTACCGAGAACTGTTCACCATCCAAGCCCGCGCCTACGCAACCGAGGCGAACTGTCACACACGCAGCACGGCAGCGCACCGGGAATAACCGACGGGCAGGGCGTCACCACTGCAGGTGCCAGTGACCACTTCCGCTTCCGCGACCGTGAAAGTGGTTCCCCTCGGCCCCCGAGTTATCCCGATCACCGGTGACGTGAACATCGTGCAGAAGCCCCGCCGCAGGTTGCCACTGCTGCGGCTCGTCACGCTGGGTGGGTGATCAGTCGCTCTTGGTTCGGATACGGTGGTGCCATGAACGACCACGCCAGGGAAGTCGAGTTGGCGGCAGAGGTTTCGCACGCGGATCTCACCAGGCCGAACATCGCGCGCATGTACGACTACATCCTCGGTGGATCCGCCAACTTCGAGGTCGACCGCGCGGCGGCCGATCAAGCGCTCGAACTCGTACCGACAGAACGGGACTACAGCTACATCAACCGCTCCTTCCTCGGCCGCGCGGTGCGCTACCTGGTGACGGAGGCCGGTATCGACCAGTTCCTCGACCTCGGATCCGGGGTTCCCACCGTCGGCAACGTGCACGAGATCGCCCGCGCGCACTGCCCGCAGGCGAAGGTGGCGTACGTCGATTGGGAACCGATCGCCTGCCACCACGCTCGCCACCTCCTCGGCGAGGATCCGCTGGTTTCGGTCACCGAGCTCGACGTCTGCAACGCCGAGGAGGTGCTGCGATCACCGGGCGTGGCTGGGCTGCTGGACCTGGCCAAACCGGTCGCGGTCCTGGCGTTCGGGATTCTCGACCTCGTGCCCGGCGCCGACGGGGCAGCGCTGGTCAAGCGGTACCGCGACGCGTGCGTCGCGGGCAGCGCACTGGCGGTGTCCAACAACGCGCAGATGTCGCGCACCGACGCCGAGGTCGCTGCGCTTCGTTCCCTGCTGGCAGGAACATCGACCCCGCACCTGCACATCCGCACAGCCGCCGAGGTCGCGGAACTGTTTCCGGGGTACGCGCTGGTCGACCCGGGAGTGGTGCCCGCAGCTCACTGGCGTCCGGACGTCCCGGTCAGCGACGAAGAAGCAGCTCGAGGCAACGTGCTCGGCGGCGTCGGCATTCTCCGCAGCTGACCCCCGCGGAGTCGGCACCGAACCACGACCAGAAGACCAGATCGTCCAGTCGCAGACGACCACCCGCCGGTTGACATGAGACCGCGCCACCTGCGGGATCGCCGGGCCTCCGTGCTGACGGCCAAAGACGGGTGGCTTCCCAGGCAGATGCTCACGTTGAGGTCACCGCCGAACACGCGGCGGTGACCTCAACGCCTCCGCACGGATGTGGCAGAAGAGCCTAAGGGTGCGAAGGGCTGATCAGCCGCTGATCGTCAGCGGCTGACCTTGTCCAGCCCCGTCCGGAGCCGGGCAAGGGTGCCCTCGACGTCGCCGAGCTTGTCGAGCCCGAACAAGCCGATGCGGAAGGTGGAGAGTTCGGCAGGCTCGTCGCAGTGCAGCGGCACTCCGGCCGCGACCTGGATACCGGCCTTCTTGAACCCGGCACCGCTGCGCAGCTCCGGGTCGTCGGTGTGGACGACCACCACGCTGGGGGCTGCGAACTCGTCGGTGGCGACCGAGGGGAGCCCGTGTTCAGCGAGGAGCGTGCGCACGCGGCTGCCGAGGTCGACCTGCGCGGCGCGGAGGTCCTCGAATCCGCGGTCGCGGGTCGCGAGCATGAGCTCCAGGTTGTGCGCGAGGGTGTCGGTCGGCATGGTCGCGTGGTACGGGGTCTGGCCCTGCGTGTAAGCGTCCGTGATCGACAGCCACTTCTTCAAGTCGGCGGAGAAGCTCGTCGACGTGCTGGCCTCGACCGCAGCCCGGCCGGCCTCGCTGAGCATGACGTAGCTGGCGCAGGGGGATCCGCTCCAGCCCTTTTGCGGCGCGCTCAGCAGGACGTCGACGCCGAGGTCGGTCATGTCGACCCAGAGCGCTCCGGAGGCGATGCAGTCCAGGACCAGCAGGCCACCGGCCTCGTGGGTCGCCTCGCCGAGGCGGCGGAGGTAGTCGTCCGGCAGCAGCATGCCCGCCGCGGTCTCGACGTGCGGCGCGAAGACCACCTCGGGCCGCTGCTCGCGGATAGCGGATACGACCTCATCGATCGGTGCCGGCTGCCACGGGGCCTGATGCGACGCATCGTTCGGTCGTGCCCGGTATACCGCGTGTTCCTGCGCGATCGATCCCATTTCGAGGATCTGCGACCAGCGGTAGGAGAAGAGCCCGTTGCGCACCACGAGGCAGCGGCGGCCAGTCGCGAGCTGGCGGGCGACGGCCTCCATGCCGTAGGTGCCACCTCCAGGCACCAGCGCAACGCTGTGCGCACGGTAGGCCGTGCGCAGGACGTCGACGATGCCCTGCATCACGCCGACGAAGCGCTGGGACATGTGATTCAGCGAGCGGTCGGTGAACACCACCGAGTACTCGAGCAGGCCACCGGGATCGATATCATCATGAGGCAGTGCCATGCCCGTAGCCTGACACATGCCGAGGAGACGGCTGCGGACAGCATCGTGGACCGGGCCCTGTCGAGTTCGACGGGCGGCGCTGCGCGCGGCTGTTGTCGAGGTGCTCCTCGCCGTCGGATGACGATCAGGCTCGCGAGTTTCGAAATTGCCTCACGGAGGTCGTGGACGTGGTAGCCGAGGCGTAGTTGCCGAACGCCCGTCGGTAGCACGGTGAATCCGCCGCCGGTGCAGCAACCAGGTGATGTCCTGCACGGGACGTTGCACCAGGAAACTCCCGACGCGCGGACCAAAGCAGATCTTGCAGGCCGCGTCGAGGTACCTGCACGCACTCGTGCAGGAATTGCGCGGTTGAGAGCTGTTCGCGCCACGAACACGTCTTCGGGGAGGTGCTGAAAGCCGCGCTTTCGTGCCTCCACGAAATCGCTCCGGCCGTGGCACGAGAACGTCCCTGCCCGGAGGGAAGCGCTTGAGCAGGACGGCGATTGATGACCCGGCCCGCCATGACCACGCTTCGGCAATGCGGACCGGGTCCTTCTTCTTGGTGGCGTCACGAGAAGTTCTTCAGCACTTCGTGGGCTTGTGGGACTCCCGCTTGCATGTCGTTGAAGTCCATGGCCGGCGCGAGTTCGATGTGGGCTCCGACGATCTCGAAAAACGGTTCGGCGATCGCTGGGAGCCGTGAGGCGTCCTGCATGTCGAACACGAAGTAGGCGGTTCGCTTGCCGTTCGACGGGCTGAAAAAGGCCGCTTCAGGCTTCAACTCGTCTCGGGCCCACTGCATGACCTTCTGCAACGTGCCATCGCGGAATGCCTGGTTGCCCTTCTCCGTGTCGATCGAGACTTTCAAGAGCATTCGCATGCTTGCCCCCGTCGCCGCACCGGTCCGGTGCGGCGCACCGATTCGGTACCGGGCAGCGATGCCACCACGGTGTCCAATGACCCGCTTCTTGGCCAGTCGATCAGGGCACCGCCCGCAGCGGCGACCACGACTGTGCTTGCCCGGCGACAACGTTGCTCAGGCTTGTCGCCTGGTCGACGGTGAGCGACCATTGTTTCTGAGAGGGAGCGTCGGCTTCTGGAGGGTGGACGGTGCCTAGCACTGAATTTCCTGCGCATGCTGGAGCCGGTGTGTCGGTCCGTCCGCTCCGGGAGGGTGACCTCGAGGCCGCCGATGTCATCATGCGCACCGCGTTCGGCACATTCCTCGGTGTTCCGGAACCGGTCACGGTGTTCGGTGACGTGAAGTATGTCCAGCCTCGTTTCACCGCCGCTCCGGACTGGGCGTTCGCGGCGGAACGCGACGGGGAGATCGTCGGTTCCAACTTCGTCACCCGCTGGGGAAGCTTCGGGTTCTTCGGTCCTATCACGGTCCGACCGGACTCCTGGGGGCAGGGGATCGCCAGTCTCCTCATGAGGCCTGTCATGGACCTCTTCGAGAAGTGGCAGGTACGCCAAGCTGGCCTGTTCACCTTCCCGCAGAGTCCGCAGCACATCGGCCTCTACCAGAAGTTCGGGTTCTGGCCGCAGTACCTGACGCCGCTGATGGACAAACCGGTTTCGCCCGTCACCGAGGCCCACGGATACACGACGTACTCCGAGACTCCGGAAGTCGAGCGCGATGGGGTCGTGCGCGGATGCTTCGAGGTGACCAACGCCATTTTCAACGGTCTCGACGTGGCGCACGAGATCAGGTCCACACACGCCCAGGGGCTCGGCGATACCGTGCTCCTGCAGGGAGACGCGGAACTTCTAGGGTTCGCGGTGTGCCACTGCGGTGCGGGTGAAGCTGGTAGCGGGGCGTGCTACATCAAGTTCGGGGCAGTGCGGCCGGGAGCGGACGCACCGGAGATCTTCGAGCGGCTGCTTGACGCCTGCGAGGACTTGGCGGGTAAGCGCGGACTCGAACGTATGGTCGCCGGTGCCAACGCGGCTCGTCACGACGCCTGCCGACGATTGCTCGCGCGTGGTTACCGCACGTGGCTCGAGGGCGTGATCATGCAGAAACCGGACGAACCCGGGTACTGCAGGCCCGACACCTATGTCATCGACGACCTTCGTTGACGAGCCCGCGACGGTTTTCAGCGGAATCGGCACCGGACGCGCAATCGAAACGATCTCCGCCCCCGACGTCCCACCAGCCACCTGCACCATCCTCGCAGTTCAGAGGGAATGCACGAGGTTAAAGCCCTGCGTCGCTGGTGTCCCGGTCATGCCTTCACCGGGAAATGACTGTGATCGTGTCCGCTCGAGCCGTGTCTGCCTGAACCGTCTGCAGATCGTCGCCTGCCACCTCGGGGGCCTGCCCGGCTGGGAGGCCGAGCGGTGGTTCGAGGAACGGGTGCCGGAATTGCGAGGAGGCCTTCGAGGTAACCCCGCGCCTGTGCTGGCGCGATCGCGGACGCTCGCCTTCAGCTGCGGTCGGCGGGGGCATCACCGATGATCTTGTTGAGGCGCAGTGCGAGTTGGATCTCCAGCGAGATGTCGTGTGCCTGCCAACCATCGCCGAGGAGTGTCCCGATGCGCTCCAGGCGCTGCGAGACGGTGTTGACGTGGATCTGCAGGCGCTCCTTGGTGCGGTTGAGGTTCATGTGGGAGGCGAAGTAGGCCTCGAGCGTCTCGATCAGCTCGGTGCCGCGCAGCGCGTCGTAGTCGAGCACGGGACCGAGGATCGACCGGATGTAGCCGCGGGCGTCGGCTCTTTCGCCGAGCACCATCCCGATGAACCCGAGGTCGCTCATCGCCGCGCCATCGCCGTCGCGACCGAGCGCGAGCAGTGCGCGCATGCACCTCCTGGCTTCGGTGCAGGTCTGCGCGAGGGCTTGCGGGCCCGAGGCCGGCCCGGCGGCGCCCACGGTCACGCGGGCACCGAGGGAGTTGGTGAGCCCACGGGCGAAGGACCTGGCGGCGTTGCCGGGTTCGGTGTTCGGCAGCAGCGCGACCTGGTCCTCGAGAGCGCCGGCCACGCCACCGGCAGCCCGGGCGTTCCAGGCGACGGCCGTGGCCAGCCGCTCTCTCGGGACGCCCTCGGCATGGGCCACCAGCACCGAATGCGGGCTCGTGAGTTCGACGCCGAGCCGACGTGCGCGCGCGACAAGCCCCGCGGGATCTCGCTGCGGGGCGGTGAGCAGGTCGGCGACCAGCTCACCGCCGACCTTGTTCTCGGCTTCGGCGGTGGAACGCTGGAGCAGGAGCAGCAGAGCGGTGACCACACCGGCTCGTTCGAAGACGCGGCGGTCCACGTCGGAAAGCGCAGGGCATTTGGTGAGCACCAGGCTGCCCAGGAGTTCGGGACCGGCAAGAACGGCGTACACCCAGTTGTTCTCGTGCGCTACGGCCCGTCCGGCCTTGCGCGATGCCGTGACCGCTTCGTGCGGGTGCGGTAGGGGACTGGTTCCGACACGCGCGAGCTCGTTGCCGTCGGCATCGTGAATGGCCAGGCCGCCGGCGAACATGGTGGCAACCGCTGCGGCGACCTCGGAGATGTCCTCCTCGCGAAGCACCAGATCGGTGAGTCGGTCGTGGGCGTGCTCCGAGTGCTGCATCGCCTCGTTGTGCTTGCGGATCGTTTCGTTGGCCTCGTTGAGCTCGTCGACCGCCTTGCGCGTTTCCTCGATCAACCGGGCCGTGTCGATCGCGATTGCCGCGTGGTCGGCCAGCGAGGCCAGCAGTGCCACCTCATCTCGTGAGAAGTCGTGTGCTGTGCGGAAAGCCGCGAAGAGCACGCCGATGACCTCGTCGTTGAGCGACAGCGGCACGCCCAGGATGGCGACCAGGCCTTCTTCGCCGACGGCAGCGTCGATGGGGGTGGTGTGGGCGAAGCGGGAGTCCGCGGCGTAGTCGGGGGTCGCGTACGGGCGGGCTGTTTGGGCGACGAGGCCGCCGAGGCCCTCGCCCATGCCGAGCCGGACCTGCTGGAATTGCGCCGAGACCGATCCGTCGGTCACCCGCATGTAGGTCTCCTCGCGGTTTTCGTCGTTGAGCGACAAGTAGGCGATGTCAGCAGCCAGCAGCATGCGGGCGCGGTGCACGATCGAGCGGAGGACCGCGTTCTGGTCGCGCACCCCGGCCAGGTCGCTGGCGCTGTCGAAGAGCGCCGCCAACTCCGTTTGCCTGCGTTCGTGTTCGGCCACCTTGCGGTGCACCCGGAGTGCGAGCTCGCTGGCCTTCTCGATCTCCTCGAGATCGGCCTCGCACGCTCCGGACGTGCGGGCGGTGACGGCGACCTGCGCGACCTGCTCGCTCGGCGCGTTGTCGGCGAGCAAGGTCAGCAGGCGCCGCAGCGCCGCTGCTGCCTGATCCATGCGCCCAATTCTCCTCGGTGGAATCGGGGGCACCAGCCGGGACGGAGAGCCGGCTGGTGCCCGGCAGGCAGGACGGAGCTAGACCGCCTGGCGGGGTTGCTCGGGAACCGAGCCGAGCCCGGTTGCTCGGGTCTCGCGAGACACCGCGGTGGCGATCACGGTGAGGGCGGCTCCTGCCGCGACGTAGAGGGCGACCGGCGCTGCGGTGCCGTAGCCCTTGAGCAGCGCAGTGGCGATCAGCGGTGCGAGACCACCGGCGACGACCGAAGCGAGCTGGTACCCGATGGAGGCACCGGAGTAGCGCACCTGGGTGCCGAAGAGCTCGGAGAAGAACGCGGCCTGCGGACCGTACATCGCGCCGTGCAGGACCAGACCGACCGTCGTGGCCAGAGTGATCACCAGAGGAGACGCGGTGTCGAGCAGCCCGAAGAACGCGAAGGCCCACGCACCGCTTCCGAGCGCGCCGATGATGATCACCGGACGTCGGCCCCAGCGGTCCGACAGCGCGCCCCACAGCGGGATCGTCGCGAAGTGCACGATCGACCCGATGAGCACGGCGTTGAGTCCGACGGACTTCGGCAGACCCACCGGGCCGGTGAGGTAGACGAGGATGAAGGCGGTGATCACGTAGTAGGTGGTGTTCTCGCCCATGCGCGCACCCATCGAGATCAGAACCTCGCGCCAGTTGTCCCGCAGCACCCGTGCGATCGGGGCGCGCACCACCGCTGAACTGCGCCGGGCCTGCTCCGCGGCCTCCAGGAACACCGGCGACTCCGTCACCGAGAGCCGAATCCACAAGCCGATCATGACCAGCACACCGGACAGCAGGAACGGGATGCGCCACCCCCAGTCCAGGAACGCCTGGTCGGACTGGACTGCGGCCAGGATGGCCAGAACTCCTGTGGCCAGGAGGTTGCCGCCCGGAGCACCGGCTTGCGGCCACGACGCCCAGAACCCTCTGCGTTGCGGTGATCCGTGTTCGGAGACGATGAGAACCGCACCGCCCCATTCGCCGCCGAGCGCGAAACCCTGCACCAGACGCAAGGTCGTCAACAAGATCGGAGCCGCGATGCCCACCGAGGCGTAGGTGGGCAACAAGCCCATCGCGCAGGTCGCGCCGCCCATCAGGAGCAGGCTGAGCACCAGCAGCCGCTTGCGGCCGACCTTGTCGCCGAAGTGCCCGAAGACCAAGCCGCCCAGCGGCCGGGCGCCGAATCCCGCCGCGTAGGTGCCGAAGGCCAACAACGTTCCGGTCAGCGGATCGGAGTTCGGGAAGAAGAGCTTGTTGAACACCAACGCCGCCGCTGAGCCGTACAAGAAGAAGTCGTACCACTCGATCGTGGTGCCAACCAGGCTGGCACCGATGATCCTGGAAATCGATGTGCGTTCGGGTGTGGGTTCCTGTGTCATGATGCACCGCTTCGTCGTTGGAGCAGGATGTCTGGCAGCAGCACGGCTAGTGCGCGGTCCACCCGCCGTCGAGGGACAGCGAGCTTCCCGTCATCGAGGGACACCGGTCGCCGCTCAGCCACAGAACGGATTCGGCGACCTCGCTCGGTTCGATCAGCTTCTTGATGCCGGCTCGGGAGAGGAGGACGCGTTCGGTCACCTCGTCCTCGCTGATCTGATGGGCCTGCGCTTGGTCGGTGATCTGGTTCTCCACCAGCGGGGTGCGCACGTACCCGGGGTTGACGCAGTTGCTCGTCACCCCGAACTCGGCACCTTCGAGAGCGGCGGTCTTGCTCAATCCCTCCAGCGCGTGCTTGGCCGAGACGTACGCGGACTTGTACGGACTCGCGCGCAGGCCGTGGACGCTGGAGATGTGCACCAAGCGTCCCCACCGCTGGGAATACATGTGCGGAAGGCACTGCTGCATGAGCAGGAACGGTGCCAGGACCATGACCTTGTGGATCAGGGAGAACCGTTCGGCTGGGAACTCGTGGATCGGAGCCACGTGCTGCAACCCGGCGTTGTTGACGAGGATGTCGATTTCGCGAGGTAGTTCTGCGATCGCATCGGCGTCCGACAGATCCACGACGTGGGAGTCGCCGCTGATCTCGGTCGCGAGGGACGCAGCGCTGCGCTGGTCGACGAGGTGCACGGCGGCTCCGGCTGCGGCCAGCGCCTCAGCGCAGGCCTTGCCGATTCCACCCGCGGCGCCGGTGACGAGAGCGACCTTTCCCTCCAGCGCTCGCCCGTTCGCCGCGGTGTTGTGCGGGTCACTTGTGGTCATGACGGACAAGGTAGGACGCCTGCCCGAGGGATGGCATGTGGTGCCAACACACAAACATCGCGGGATCCACGTGCGTGTGCCACATGAACGCGCACAGCACGGTGCACGCGCGTCCGGCCTGCTTCAGCGCTGATCAGAAACGGGTGCTCGCCTTCGCAGGCGAAGACCCAGCGCCGAGGCGGCGAGGAACACCACCCCCACCAGCAGCACCACGACCGGCCCGCCGACCGCACCGCCCGTCCAGTCCCAGACCGCTTCGGGCACCGCCACTGTCACGGCGAGCACGCCCAGCGCCAGCAACACCACGGCCCGCTCGACCAAGTAGCCGCCGAAGCAGAGCAACCCGATCAACAGGGTCAACCCGTAACCCACCCACGACGGGCCCTGGCCCACCGCGTACTGCGCCCCGGCCAGAGCGATCAGCACGCCGGCCCCGAGGACCGGGCGGCGGTGACGCACCACGCCAAGAACAGCGAGTGCGGTCCACACGGCGCCCAGTGCCACCAAGCCCGTCGTGTGGGCCGGTGACGAGCTGTCGAACCATTCGGCAACCGCGGCTGCCACTACGCCGACGCTGAACCCGACGGCCACCAGCAGAACGGGAAGTCCGCCCACCACGACGTATCCGAGCAAGGCGACGAGCAAACCGGTGCCCGAGGCCGCCAACGACTCGAGCACGTCAACCCCGCTCGCGACGGCGAGCGCAGCCGTGCAGGAAGCCAAGGCGACCAGGGCGGACACGATCCGGCTGCGCGCAGACGGTTCCGCTTCGCCGAACGCGCGCAGCGCACGCGGCCCGCCGGCCATGACCAGTCCGGCGCCGACCAAGGCGAGGGTCGCGGCGACCAGCAGGGCAACGCGTGCGGGGACTGCCAGGTCTTCCCAGTGCATCCCCACCAGCAGAACGGCCGCACCGAGGACCAGCGCACCGCCGATGTAACCGAGCACCTCCCACACGGCGGTGCGCGAGCCCCAGGCCGCACCCCGCTCGCGGTCCAGCTCGTCGAGGACGGCTGCGACCTGCTCACGGGAGAGCACGCCCCGTTCGCCCAACCGCTCCAGACGTGCGCGTTGCTCCGAGGAAAGCCGCTGCGAGTTGCTCATCGACGGCATTACAGCATCACCGCAGCCACAAGTCCCTAGGTGCTTCTACTCAACACCTTCTTGGGTGTGTGGAAGAGTCCTTCGGTGCGCCACCCGTGACAAGCTCACTGACTCTCTCCGCAGGCAGACAATGTCACGGTGACGAAATGAGGTGGCTCCCCAGGCATCTGCCGATGCCTGGGGAGCGAGGGTTCGCGCGATCGCTCGGGCTGGCGCCTGGTCACTCCGGCCGGTCCTTGGGCGGGTTCTCCATGGGCACGCCGTCGTCGGAGAGCGGGGGAGTGGGCAGGTCCGCGCTCGAGCTGAGTGGTGCGGCTCCGGTCAGGGGTCTTCCAGCCGGTTCTTTGAGGAAGAGGGTGCTCGCCAGCCCGACCGCTCCTGCTCCGATGAGGTAGTAGCCGGGCCAGTCGAGGTTCCCCGTCGTGGTGACCGCGACTCCGATGACCGTGGGTGCCGTTCCGGCGAATGCGGACACGAAGACGTTGAAGATGATGGCGAGGCTGCCGTAGCGGATGAACGTCGGAAAGAGCGTCGGCAGGGTAGATGGGGTCACCGCTGCGAAGCAGAGCAGGGCGAAACCCATGATCATCAAGCCCGCGACCTGACCGGGAAGGCCTGCCCGCAGCAGCCACACCGAAGGAAGGCCGAACAGGATGAGCGACGCGCTGCCGGTGAGCAGGATGGGTTTCCTGCCTATCCGGTCGCTGAGCTTGCCGACGAAGACGATGGCGATCAGCATCGCGAGCATGACGGCGACCTGAAGCGTGGCCGACATGGCCCCGCTGGTTCCGCTCTCGCCGTGTCCGGGCAGGGTGGTCGTCAGGTAGGTCGGCACGTAGTTCGTCAGCACGTAGTTGGTGACGTTCCAGGCGACGATCAGTCCGCCTGCGATCAGAACCGCGGAGCGGTAGTGCTTGGCCAGGATCTGGAACACGCGTCGCAGTGCCATGGTGGTCATCGCCGGCGAGCGCTCCATCTGCTGCCGGAACGCCGGGGTCTCTTCGAGGTCCATCCTGAGGTAGAGCCCGGTGAGGCCCAGCGGGAGGGCGAGCATGAAGGGAAGCCGCCAACCCCACGCCAGCAGCTCGTCTTCCGGCAGTGCGGCCACCAGGATCGAGGTGAGACCAGCGCCGAGCATGTACCCGATGAGCGTGCCGAACTCCAGCAGGCTCCCGAGGGAACCGCGTCGGCGGTCGGGGGCGTACTCGGCTACGAGGGTCAGGGCTCCGATGTACTCGCCACCCACCGAAAAGCCCTGCAGCATGCGGATGAACAGCACGATCAGCGGCGCTGCGATGCCGATCGCGCCGTAGCTGGGAACGAGTCCGAGCAGCGCGGTCGCCAGCGTCATGAGGAAGATCGTTGCGGACAGGACTCTGGTCCGGCCGAAGCGGTCTCCCAGCGGTCCGAGGATGATCCCGCCGAGCGGGCGGACCACGAACGCGGCCGCGAAGGTGCCCAGGGTGAACACCGGTGCCCACTCGCCGGCATCGGGGAAGAAGACCCGATCGAGGGCGAGGGCGATGTAGGAATAGGTGCCGAAGTCGTACCACGTGGCGATGTTGCTCAAGGCCGCAGCCGTTGTCGCGCGCCGAATCGTCTGCGCGTCCTCGATTGCCGGCTTGCCGCCCGCCCCCGGTGGCACGGGCGTGCCGTTCACCCTGCCGGTCCGTTCGGCAGGATGTCCGATCGGGACGTTCGAGGAGGTCGACGCATGATCACCTTCGGGGGCACGGCTGATATATCTATGAACGATAATAGATATGTTTTGGGTGTCAAGGTTCTCAGCGCAGCTACGGGCCCGCGAGCTGCTGCAAGCGTTCGAGGAGCTCCTCGGCGGCCTCACCGAGAACTCGCGCTAAAGCGGGAAAATCGGCCGCGCGGAGGTGCTCGCTGTCGGCGGTGACGCTCAGCGCTCCGGCCACGCGCCCGCCGGGCCTCAGCACCGGGACCGCGACGGAGTGGAGCTCGGCCTCGAACTCCCCGCACGCGGTCGCCCAACCGCGGTCGCGCACCCGGTTGAGGTCGGCGGTCAGGACCCCGCGCGAAACGATGGTGCGCTCGGTGAAGCGGGGCAGCGGTTGCCGCAGGACCTCCTCGAACTGCTCGAAGCCGAAGTTCGCCAACAGCACCTTCCCGCTCGCAGTCGCGTGCAGTGGCAGTCGGAGCCCGATCCAGTTGCGCTCCGTGCTCGGCTCCTGGGCGACGGTGGTGGCACCTCCGGCGTCGAGGACGCTGATGCTCACGATCCCGCGCAGTTCGGAGGCCAGCCGGGCGCAGATCGGTTTGCCCTCCCTCGCGATGTCCAGCTGTGCCGCGGTGGTGCCGGCGAGTCGGACGATGCCGAAGCCGAGTTGGAACTTGCCGCGCGAACCCACCTGTTCGACGAACCGGAACTTCTCCATGGTGGTCATCAGGCGGGACGCGGTCGACTTGTGCACGCCCAGTTCGCGTGCCAGCTCGGTGACGCCCGAGGGGCCGCGTTGCCCCAGGAGGACGAGCAGGGACAGAGCTCGCTCGACGGCCTGGGTGGCGGTCCGGGGCTCGGCGGCCCCTACCGCCTCGCTCTTGTTGTGCATCTTGCAACTCCGAAATCAGCGCGGGTCGATTTGGGTTCGGTTAATTGACGGGAAACGGTCAGTGTCGGATGCTCTGTTGCGAATCACACGTCGTGTTCCGCAATCAGCAACAGGAGCAACGATGATCTCAGTTGGCGCGGCGGTCGACATCCCGGTCGGAGAGTCTGTACGTGTGCAGGGCAGCGTGGCAATCGCGGTCTTCAACGCGGACGGCATCTTCTACGCGATCGACGACACGTGCACCCACCAGGATGCGTCGCTTTCGGACGGTTGGCTCGAGGACTGCGCGGTCGAGTGCCCCTTGCACGCCGCCTGTTTCGACCTCCGCACCGGTAAGCCCAGCGGGCCGCCCGCGCGGAAACCCGTGCGAACGCACGAGGTGGTCGTCGACGACGGGCAGGTGTTCGTGCGCGAAACGATCGAAGTGGGCGCGGAAGCCGGTGCAGAGGTTGCCGGAGTGCTTGGCGAAGGGGCTCGTTGATGAAGACCATTGCCGTTGTCGGGGCTTCCCTCGCCGGGTTGACCGCGACTCGGTCCCTGCGCGATCAGGGGTTCGAGGGGCGCGTCGTCGTGGTCGGCGACGAGGCCCACGCGCCTTACGATCGCCCTCCTCTGTCGAAGGACTTCTTGGCCGGGACGGTGTCGGAGGAGGACCTGGAACTGGCGACGCCCGAGGACGACGAGCTGTGCGCGGAGTGGCGTCTCGGGCACTCGGCGGCAGCGCTCGACACCGGCGACGGGGCGGTTGTGCTCGACACCGGCGAGCGGATCGTGGCCGACGGCGTGGTGCTGGCGACCGGCGCCCGGGCCAAGACCCTCCCGTGGCACCTGCCGAAGGGCGTCCACACGCTTCGCACGCTCGACGACGCACGGGCGCTGCGCGACGAGCTGGTCATGGGAACCCGCCTGGTCGTGATCGGGGCGGGTTTCATCGGCTCCGAAATCGCCTCGACGGCGCTCGGCTTGGGCGTGGAAGTCGATGTCGTCGAAGCCGCGCCCGTGCCGCTGCTGAAGGCGCTCGGGGCGGAGATGGGCGAGGTCTGCGCCGGGTTGCACGTCACGAAGGGAGCTCGGCTGCACACCGGCGCCGCTCTCGCCGAACTGGTCGGTCGTGAGCAGGTGACGGCCGTCCGCTTGTCCGACGGTCGTGAACTGCCCGCCGACGTGGTGGTGGTCGGGATCGGCGCGGAACCGTGCGTGGAGTGGCTGCGCGGGTCCGGCGTCGACCTCGATGACGGTGTTGTGACCGACGCGCAAGGCCTGACGGACGTCCCCGGCGTCGTCGCGGTGGGGGACTGCGCCAACTCCCACCGGAACTTCCTCGGTGCGTCCCGCCGCATGGAGCACTGGACCAACGCTCTGCAGCAGCCCGTCGTCGCGGTGTCCGCCCTCCTCGGCCGGAACTACGTACCGCCGGCGCACCACGAGGTGCCGTACTTCTGGTCGGACCAGTACGGCCACAAGATCCAGTTCGCCGGCCGCCGCACCGAGGGTTCCAAGACCGAAGTGATCGAGGGGAGCCTCGAATCGCTCGACTTCCTCGTGCTCTACCGCGATCAAGACGGGAACCCGGAAGGGGTTCTCGGGATCGATCGCGCCCGCTCGTTCGGGAGGTGGCGCCGCCAGCTGGCGGGATGCCTGCCGGCCGGGAGGTGATCGCATCCGCGCAGTCCCCTCCGGTCCGCGCTGCGGCTCTCGGGCGTGGAGCTCGCCTGCTCCACGAGCCCTGGCCCCGCGGAGATCGAGCCCACTGCTCGTAGCCACGTCGCAGTTGAAGGAAAGGATCATTCGTGAGCTCCGTAGAAGCCCACGGCCAGGAGAAGCCGGAATCCACGTCCAGCCTGATCCCGACGTTGCCGGGATCGCATTACACCGACGCAGCGGTCTTCGAACTCGAGAAGTCGCGGATCTTCCAGAGCAACTGGTTCGCCGCGGCGCGCAGCAGTGACATGCCGTCGCCGGGCAATTTCCGCAACGTCGACGTCGGAGGGGAGAGCGTCCTGATCGTGCGCGGTCGCGACGGTGCGCTGAGAGCCTTCCTCAACGTCTGCCGTCACCGCGGTGCGCGCTTGTGCACCGAGGAAGCGGGGTCGGTGCGCAAGTCCTTGCAGTGCCCGTACCACGCGTGGACTTACGGTCTCGATGGTTCGCTCATCGCCGCACCGAACCTGAATTCCATGAACGACGTCAACCGCGACGAGTACGGCCTGATCGGCGTCACCTTGAGGGAGTGGCTCGGAACTGTCTGGGTCTGCCTCGCCGACGAGCCTCCTCCGTTCGAGGACGCCGTGCAGGGAGCGGTCACGGCCAGGATGGGTGATCCCTCAGCCATCGACGGTTGGGGGATCGACGAACTCGTGGTCGGCAAGCGGATCACCTACGACGTGAAGGCGAACTGGAAGCTCATCGTCGAGAACTTCATGGAGTGCTACCACTGCGCGACGATCCACCCTGAGCTGACCGACGTGCTTCCGGAGTTCGCTGACGGATACGCCGCGCAGTACTTCGTCGGGCACGGGGCGGAGTTCGGCGAGGAGGTCACCGGTTTCACAGTCGACGGCCAGGGTGGGTTCGGCACCCTGGCCGGCGTTGACGAGGACCACGATCGGCGTTACTACGCGATCACGATCAACCCGCAGGTGTTCATCAACCTCGTCCCGGACCACGTGATCTTCCACCGGATGTACCCGGTGGCCGTGGACCGGACGATCGTCGAGTGCGACTGGCTGTACACCCAGGAGGTCATCGACAGCGGTGTCGATCTCTCCGGTTCGGTGGAGCTGTTCCACCGGGTCAACCAGCAGGACTTCGACGCCTGCGAGCGCTGTCAGCCGGCGATGTCCTCACGGGCTTATGCCTCGGGCGGCGTGCTGGTTCCCAGCGAGCACCACATCGGGGAGTTCCGGGACTGGGTGGCCTCCGCAGTCGCAGGCTGAGGATCGCGGGACGCCGGGTGAGCGTCCCGAAAGGCCCACTGCGCTCTGGACTGATATACCAGTCGCATGTCACAGTGGGCGCCCGGAACTGCGTTCCCGCGCTCGATCTGCGGCGTCGCAGCCGGAACGCGGGCCTGCGGTCGACCGTCGGCAGGCGTGTCCGTGGTCGAGGAACAATCGCGAAGAAGGAGAAAGGCGTTATGCCACAAGAGGTCCGTGGAGTGGTTTCGCTCGCGCAGGGCAAACCCGTCGCGGTCGAGACGATCGTGATTCCCGGCCCGGGGCCGGGTGAGGCGGTCGTGCAGGTGCAAGCGTGCGGGGTGTGCCACACGGACCTGCACTACCGGGAAGGCGGGATCAACGACGAGTTCCCCTTCCTGCTCGGGCACGAGGCCGCAGGCATCGTGGAATCGGTCGGTGAGGGCGTCGTCAACGTCGCCCCGGGCGACTACGTGATCCTGAACTGGCGCGCCGTCTGCGGGCAGTGCCGTGCCTGCAGCAAGGGCAAACCGCAGTACTGCTTCGACACCCACAACGCGACGCAGAAGATGACGCTGGCCTCGGGCCAGGAGTTGAGCCCTGCACTCGGGATCGGTGCCTTCGCGGAGAAGACGCTCGTGGCGGCCGGGCAGTGCACCAAGGTCAACCCGCAGGTGAAGCCGCAAGTGGCGGGGCTGCTCGGATGCGGTGTGATGGCCGGAATCGGCGCCGCGATCAACACCGGGGACGTGGCACGCGGTGATTCGGTCGCGGTCATCGGCTGCGGAGGCGTTGGTGATGCGGCGATCGCGGGTGCCGAGCTCGCGGGAGCGAGAACGATCGTGGCGGTGGACCGAGACCCGCGGAAGCTCGACCAAGCCAGGGAGTTCGGGGCCACGCACGTCGTCGACGCCCGCGAGGCCGATGTCGTCGAGGCCATCCGGAGTCACACCGGCGGATTCGGCGCCGACGTGGTGATCGACGCCGTTGGGCGCCCGGAGACCTGGAAGCAGGCGTTCGAGGCTCGCGACCTGGCCGGCACGGTCGTGCTCGTCGGCGTGCCGACGCCGGACATGATGGCACCGGAACTGCCGTTGATCGAGTACTTCGGCCGCGGTGGTGCGCTCAAGTCATCGTGGTACGGCGATTGCCTGCCCTCACGTGATTTCCCCGCGCTGGTCGACCTGCACCTGCAGGGCCGCCTGCCGCTGGAGAAGTTCGTGACCGAGGAGATCTCCCTCGACGCGGTCGAGGACGCCTTCGAGAAGATGCACCGCGGTGACGTGCTGCGTTCGGTGGTGGTCTTGTGAGCCCGATCGAGCACCTGGTCACCTCGGGCACCTTCTCCCTGGACGGGGGCACCTGGGAGGTCGACAACAACGTCTGGCTCATCGGCGACGAGCGCGAGGTCCTCGTCATCGACCCCGCGCACGACGCCGATGCGGTCGCGGAGCGGGTCGGCGGTCGTCGGTTGACGGCGATCGTGTGCACCCACGCCCACGACGACCACGTCAACCAGGCACCAGTCCTGTCGGACAGCTTCGATGCGCCGATCCTGCTCGACCCGGCCGAAGCTCCGCTGTGGAAGCTGGCGCACCCGGACCGGCAACCGGACCGGGAGTTGTCGGACGGTCAGGTCATCACGGTGGCCGGTATCGGTTTGCGCGTCCTGTCGACACCGGGGCACTCACCGGGCTCCGTCTGCCTCCACGTGCCGGAGCTCGAGACGATCTTCACCGGGGACACGCTTTTCCAGGGCGGACCCGGGGCTACCGGGCGGTCCTACTCCAGCTTCGACACGATCATCAGCTCGATCAGCCGCGACCTGCTCGCGCTGCCGGGGGAGACGACTGTCCACACAGGGCACGGGGGCTCCACCACCATCGGGGCCGAAGCTCCGCATCTGGAGGAGTGGAGGGCGCGGGGGTACTGACCCCGGGTCTTCGCGGAAGGCCGTCGTCGGGCTCTTGACCGAGCCCGCGACGGCCCTTACTTTGACATACAACTGATATATCAATAATGAACTACAGATACACCAGGAGGTGGCCGCATGTCCGCAACGGTTGATCGTCAAGGGGCGGAGAGCGCCGAGAACGCGCTCGGTCTTCCCTTGGCGGAGACGGACCCGGAGGTCCATGCGGCCGTCAACCGGGAGTTGGCTCGCCAGCGCGACACGTTGGAGATGATCGCGAGCGAGAACTTCGCGCCGCTGAGCGTGATGCAGGCCCAGGGGTCGGTGCTGACCAACAAGTACGCCGAGGGGTATCCGGGGCGTCGCTACTACGGTGGTTGCGAGAACGTCGACGAGATCGAGCAGCTGGCCATCGACCGGGTCAAGGCGCTCTTCGGCGCCGACTACGCGAACGTGCAGCCGCACTCCGGAGCTCAGGCGAACTCCGCGGTCATGGCCGCGCTGCTGGAGCCGGGCGACACCTTCCTCGGTCTGGACCTCGCGCACGGCGGGCACCTGACGCATGGAATGCGCTTGACCTTCTCGGGGAAGTACTTCGACGCCGCGGCCTACCACGTGCGCGAGAACGACCACCTCGTGGACATGGACGAGGTGGAGCGGCTGGCGAAGGAACGGCAGCCCAAGCTGATCATCGCGGGTTGGTCGGCCTACCCGCGGCACCTGGACTTCGCGGAGTTCCGCCGGATCGCCGACGAGGTCGGTGCCTACCTGATGGTGGACATGGCCCACTTCGCCGGACTGGTCGCAGCCGGCCTGCACCCGTCGCCCGTGCCGCACGCCCACGTGGTCACCTCGACCACGCACAAGACGTTGGGAGGACCGCGAGGCGGTGTCGTGCTCGCTGAGGGGAGCCTGGCCAAGAAGCTGAACTCCAGCGTCTTCCCGGGACTGCAAGGCGGCCCGCTCGAGCACGTGATCGCGGGCAAGGCGGTGGCGTTCAAACTCGCCGGAGAGGCCGCCTTCCGCGAGCGGCAGGAGCGCACCCTGGCCGGGGCGAGGATCCTGGCGGACCGGCTGCTGCTGGAGGGGAACGTCGGCGTGGTGTCGGGTGGAACCGACGTCCACCTGGTGCTGGTCGATCTCCGCAATTCCGAGATGGACGGCAAGCAAGCCGAGGACCGGCTGCACCAGGTCGGCATCACGGTGAACCGGAACGCGGTCCCGTTCGATCCGCGACCGCCGATGGTCTCCTCCGGCGTCCGCATCGGTACTCCCGCGCTGGCTGCGCGCGGCTTCGACGACGAGGACTTCCGCGAGGTCGCGGACGTCATCGCGCTGACGCTGCGCCCCGAGACACCGCAAGCCGGCCTCGACGCCCTGTCCGAGCGCGTCGCGAAACTCGCCCAGAGCCGTCCTCTCTACCCGGAGCTGCAGGCATGAACACGAATTCCCCGCCTCCCGGCGCGGACCTGCCCGAACACCCGGATTTCCTCTGGCGCAACCCGGAGCCGAAGAAGTCCTACGACGTGGTCATCATCGGTGGTGGCGGGCACGGTCTGGCGACCGCGCACTACCTGGCGAAGAACCACGGCATCACCAACGTCGCCGTGCTGGAGAAGGGTTGGCTCGCGGGCGGGAACATGGCCCGCAACACCACGCTGATCCGGTCCAACTACCTGTGGGACGAATCGGCCGCGATCTACGAGCACGCCTTGAAGCTGTGGGAAGGGCTGGAGGACGAACTCGGCTACCCGATCCTGTTCTCCCAGCGCGGTGTGCTCAACCTCGCCCACACCGAGCAGGACATCCGGGATTCGGTCCGGCGGGTCGAGGCCAACAAGCTCAACGGCATCGATGCGGAGTGGCTGAGCCCCGAAGAGGTCGAGCAGGTCTGCCCGATCGTCAACGTCTCCGACGACATCCGCTACCCGGTCCTGGGCGCGACTTATCAACCTCGGGCGGGGATCGCCAAGCACGATTACGTCGCTTGGGGGTTCGCTCGGAGTGCGGACGAGGCCGGAATTGATCTGATCCAGGACTGCGAGGTCACCGGGTTCACCGTGGACGGTGAACGGGTAACCGGCGTGCGCACCAGTCGTGGTGACATCGCCTGCGGGACCGTCGCGCTGTGCTCCTCCGGGCACACCTCCGTCCTGCTGGACGAGCTCGGCGTCCGCGCCCCCTTGCAATCGCACCCGTTGCAGGCACTGGTGTCGGAGCTGCTGGAGCCGGTGCACCCGACCATCGTGATGTCCAACGCCGTGCACGTGTACGTCTCCCAGGCGCACAAGGGCGAGCTGGTCATGGGCGCAGGCGTGGACTCCTACAACGGTTACGGGCAGCGCGGCGCGTTCCACATCATCGAGCGGCAGATGGCCGCTGCCGTCGAGCTGTTCCCTGTCTTCGCTCGTGCGCACCTGCTGCGCAGCTGGGCGGGAATCGTCGACGTCACCCCGGACGCGAGCCCGATCGTCGGGCGCACACCGTTCGAGAACGTCTACGTCAACTCCGGCTGGGGGACCGGAGGGTTCAAGGTCACGCCGGGGCTCGGCTGGTGCTACGCGCACACCATCGCCCACGGCGAACCGCATCCGCACGTCGCGCCGTTCAGCCTCGACCGCTTCACCACCGGAGCGCTCGTCGACGAGCACGGCGCCGCTGCCGTCGCCCACTGAAACCGAGGACTGCTAGCCATGCAATTGATCCACTGCCCTTGGTGCGGCCCCCGCGAGGAGGTCGAGTTCCACTACGGCGGCCAGGCCGACGTCTCCTACCCGGAGAGCCCTGCTGCGCTGTCCGACCAGGAATGGGCTGAGTTCGTGTTCTACCGCGACAACAACAAGGGGCCGTTCCCCGAGCGGTGGTGCCACAGCACTGGCTGCCGGCGCTGGTTCAACGCCGTCCGGGACACCCGCACCTACGAGTTCCTGGCCATCTACCGAGTTGGTGAACCGGTGCCCGGCGTTCCAGGTGTGGAATCGACGCAGCCGGAGGTGCGGGCATGAGCCGGGTCGACGGGTATGGCCGCATCGACCGCGGTCGCACGCTCACCTTCACCTTCGACGGACGCACCTACACCGGTCACCCGGGCGACACCTTGGCTTCCGCCCTGCTGGCCAACGACGTGCACCACATCGGCAGCAGCGTGAAGCTGGGGCGGCCGCGTGGGATCGGCGCAGCGTGGACCGAGGACGCCACGGGCCTGGTGCAGATCGAGGAGCCGTTTCCCGAACCGATGCTGCAGGCCGCCGCGGTCGAGCTGACCGACGGTCTCGTGGCGCGAGGTGTCAACGGGCAGGGGCGTCTCGCCGAGCATCCCGATCCCGCCCGCTACGACCGCAAGCACACGCACGTCGACACCCTCGTGATCGGCGCAGGCCCGGCTGGGCTGCTTGCCGCGCGCAGCGCCGCCCGCGCCGGGGAGAGCGTCGTCCTCCTCGACGACCGCGCCACCGCAGGTGGCAGCCTGACCGGTACTGAGCGGATCGGTGGACAGCCGGCGCTGGAGTTCGTGGCGGAGGTCGTCGCCGAGCTGGCGGCGAACCCGGAGGTCCTGCACCTGCAGCGCACCACGGCGTTCGGCCAGTACGACGACGGGTTCGTGCTCGCCCTGGAGCGCCGCAGCGGAAGCCCCGGCGCCGCAGCTTCGTCGAGCCGGAGCCGTCAACGCGTGCATCGCATCCGCGCGCTGAAGGTCGTCGTCGCTGCCGGTGCGCACGAGCGTCCGATCGTGTTCGAGAACAACGACCTCCCCGGAATCATGCTCGCGTCGGCAGCGCGTGACTACCTGCACCGCTACGGCGTGCTCGCAGGGCAGCAGGTCGTCGTGTTCACCAGCGATGACGCCGCCTATTCCGCGGCGATCGAACTCTCCCTCGCCGGTGCGGACGTGACGGTCCTCGACGCCAGGGACGAACTGCCGACGGACTGGGCGGAGCGTGCTGGGGCACGAGGTGTCGAGGTTTCCGCGTCCGCAGTGGTCATCGGTGCTGAAGGCGAGGAACACGTCGGCGCGGTGCTCGCGCGCAAGCCTGGTGGGGAGGTACGAATCCCCGCTGACCTGCTGCTCGTCTCGGGTGGTTGGAACCCGGCGGTGCACCTGTTCAGCCACGTCAAGGGCGCGCTGGTCTACGACGCCTCGCTCGGTTCGTTCCGGCCGGCCGGGAGCTTGCCCGGCATCGCGGTCATCGGCGCGGCCAACGGCACGCTCGAGCTGGACGGCGTCGTGCGGGACGGGGCCGGCGCGGAGGCGCCGGAAGTCGATGCGGAGCCGTCGCGCACACCGACGAAGGTGATCTGGCGGACCGGCGGAGACGCGGCCAAGCAGTTCGTCGACATCCAGCGCGACGCCACGGTGAGCGACATCGCCCGCGCCGTCGGCGCCGGTTTGCACTCGGTGGAGCACGTCAAGCGCTACACCACGATCGGCACCGCTCACGACCAGGGCAAGACCTCGGGCGTGATCGCCTCCGGCATCACCGCCGAACTGCTGGGCCGTCCGATCGAGGACCTGGGCACCACGACCTTCCGGCCGCCGTACACACCGGTCGCCTTCGCAGCTTTGGCCGGGCGTGAACGCGGCAACCTGTTCGACCCCGAGCGGATCACCGCGGTGCATCCCTGGCACCTCGACGCCGGCGCGGTGTTCGAAGACGTGGGTCAGTGGAAGCGAGCCCGCTACTACCCGGAGCCGGGCGAGGACATGGACACCGCCGTGCTGCGGGAGTGCGCGGCAACACGGTCGGGCGTCGGCATCCTCGACGGCTCCACGCTGGGCAAGATCGACGTCCAAGGACCGGATTCCGGTGCTTTCCTAGACCGGGTCTACACGAACATGATGAGCACCCTCAAGGTCGGCCGGGTGCGTTACGGCGTCATGTGCGGCAACGACGGCATGGTCATCGACGACGGCACGGTCCTGCGCATCGAGGAGAACCGCTTCCTGGTCACCACGACGACCGGCGGCGCGGCGATGGTGCTGGACTGGATGGAGGAGTGGCTCCAGACGGAATGGCCTGAGCTGCAGGTGCACCTCGCGTCGGTCACCGAGCAGTGGGCGGTCTTCCCGGTCGTCGGGCCGCGTTCGCGCGAGGTGATCGGCGAGGTGTTCCGCGATCTGGACGTGTCGAACGAGGCGTTCCCGTTCATGTCGTGGAAGGACGCGCATCTCGACGGCGTTCCCGTCCGAGTCGCCCGGATCTCGTTCTCCGGCGAGCTGGCCTATGAGGTCAACGTCAATTCCTGGTACGGACTCTCGCTGTGGAAGCGGTTGCTGGGGGCAGGCAAGCGCTACGGCATCACGCCTTACGGCACCGAGACGATGCACGTGCTGCGCGCCGAGAAGGGCTACCCGATCATCGGGCAGGACACCGACGGCACGGTCGCCCCGCACGACCTGGGCATGAACTGGGTGGTGTCGAAGAAGAAGGACGACTTCATCGGCAAGCGCTCGTTCTCCCGGGCCGAGAACACCAATCCGCTGCGAAAGCAACTCGTCTCCCTGCTCCCGACGGATCGGCGCACCAAGTTGCGCGAAGGCTCGCAGATCGTGGAATTCCGAGCAGACGGAACTCTTCCCGAGCCACCGGTCCCGATGCTCGGACACGTCACGTCCAGCTACCACAGCGCCGAGCTCGGCCGGCCGTTCGCGCTGGCGCTGGTCAAGAACGGCCGTGGCCGCGTCGGCGATCTGGTGCACGTCCCGGTGGACGGCGCGCTGGTCGAGGCGGAAATCGGCGAAACCGTGCTTGTGGACCCGGAAGGAGCACGCCGAGATGGCTCATAGGCTTCGCGCTACGCACCCCCTGGAAGACTGGAAGCACGCCCTGGCCGCGCTGACCTGGTCGATCGACGGTCTGGTGGTCAAACCCGAGGAACTCGTGTCCGCGGTGGACCTGCGCATCGATCCCGCTGGTCCAGGTTCCGCGGTGGTGGAGCACGCGTTGGGCTCGGCGCTCCCTGCCAAACCCAACACCTGGAACTCCACCCGTGAGGGCCAGATCGTCTGGCTGGGGCCGGACGAATGGCTCGTGACGAGCAAGGTCTTCCAACCGCACGAACTGGAGGGCTCGCTCGCCAGGCTCGCGGCCGCGCACGGTGGCGCGGCCGTGGACGTGTCCGCGCAGCGCACCGCGATCCGGGTGAGCGGCGGACAGGCGCGCGAACTGCTCTCGTTCGGGTGCTCGCTCGACCTGCGACCCGCGGCGTTCCCGAAGGGGTCGAGCGCGCAGACCAGCATCGGGCAGGCCGGGGTGCTGATCCTCGCCCTGGGCGTCGGTGACGACTTCCGGCTCTTCGTCCGGCCGTCGTTCGCGGGTTACCTCGCGGACTGGCTCCTCGACGCGGCCGAGGAATTGCGCACCACCAAGTAGCACGAGGCCGGCCGTGACCGTGGGCGCGGCCGACCTCCCAGCCCGAAGCATCCTCCGCGCGGTCGCCCAAGACCGTCCAGTAAGGAGAGAAGCCCCGCCATGAGCACCACCCCTCGTGTCGTCATCATCGGCGCCGGGATCGTCGGCGCCAATCTGGCTGATGAGCTCAGCGAGCGCGGCTGGAACGAGGTCACCGTCCTCGACCAGGGACCGCTGCCCCTCACCGGTGGCTCGACATCGCACGCACCCGGCGTCGTCTTCCAGACCAGCCCCTCCAAGACCATGACCGAGTTCGCGACTTACACGATCGAGAAGTTCAGCAGCATCGACGTGGACGGCGACCGGTGCTTCAACCAGGTCGGCGGACTCGAAATCGCGACCACCCCCGAACGGCTCGCCGACCTGCACCGGAAGCACGGTTGGGCGACTTCCTGGGGCGTCCCCAGCGAGGTCGTCGGGCCGGAGCGGTGCGCGCAGTTGCACCCGCTGCTCGATCGCGAGCGCGTGCTCGGCGGTCTCCACACACCCACGGACGGACTGGCCAGGTCGCCCCGAGCCGTCGCTGCCCTCATCCGCCGCGCGAAGGCACGCGGAGCGGTCTTCCGCGGTTCGACCCGCGTGACCGAGGTCTTGCAGCGCAGCGGCCGCGTCGCCGGAGTGCGCACGGACGCCGGCGAGGAGATCGCCGCGGACGTCGTGGTTTCCTGCGCCGGTTTCTGGGGCAAGGCCGTCGGCGAGCTGGTCGGCATGAAGGTGCCGCTGCTCCCGCTGGCTCACCAGTTCGCGCGCACCGGGCGGATCGCAGAGCTGGTCGGGCGCAACGACGAGCAGACCGAGGCGAGTCTGCCGGCGCTGCGCCACCAGGACCGCGATCTCTACTTCCGGGAGTACGGCGACTGCCTCGGCATCGGCAGCTACGCCCACCGGCCGATGCCAGCGCAGCTGTCGGAGCTGCCCGAGGTCGACGGCGACGACCTCAGCGAAGCGGCCATGCCCTCGATGCTGCCGTTCACCGAGGAGGACTTCGCCGCCGCGTGGGAGCACAGCAAGGAGCTGCTCCCGTCGTTGCGGAGCGCGAAGATCGACTCCGGGTTCAACGGCGTCTTCTCCTTCACTCCCGACGGTGGACCGCTGGTCGGCGAGTCGCCGGACGTCGCCGGGTTCTGGGTCGCCGAAGCCGTGTGGGTGACCCACTCCGCCGGTGTCGCCCGCGCCGTCGCCCAGCTGCTGGTGCACGGCCGCAGCGAGACCGAGCTCCACGGGTGCGACGTCAACCGGTTCGACGAGATCCAAACGACCGATGCCTACGTCGACGAGACCTCGCAGCAGAACTTCGTGGAGATCTACGACGTCCGGCACCCGCTGCAGCCGCGGTTCTCACCACGGGAGCTGCGGGTGAGTCCGTTCCACGCGCGGCAGAAGGAACTGGGAGCGTTCTTCCTGGAGTCGCACGCCTGGGAACGGCCGCACTGGTACGAGGCCAACGCGCGCTTGGTGAAGGAGCTGCCGACCGAGTGGCAGCCGCCTTCGCGCGATGCGTGGTCGGCGATGTTCCACTCGCCGATCGCGGCGGCCGAGGCGTGGAAGACCCGCACGGCGGTCGCCATGTACGACATGACCTCGCTCAAGCGCATCGAGGTCAGCGGGCCCGGGTCGGTGGCGTTCCTGCAGCGGCTGACCACCGGCAAGATGGACAAGTCGGTCGGCTCGGTGACCTATGCCTTGATGCTCGACGAGGCCGGCGGTGTTCGCTCCGACGTCACCGTGGCCAGGCTCGACGAGCAGTTGTTCCAGGTCGGGGCCAACAGCAACCTCGACATGGACTACTTCCTGCGCGAGGCGCCGGACGACGGCAGCGTCCAGATCCGCGACATCACCGGTGGTACCTGCTGCATCGGCGTGTGGGGGCCGCTCGCTCGGGACCTGGTGCAGCCCTTGAGCGGTGACGACTTCGCCCACGAGGCGCTGAAGTACTTCCGTCTCAAGCACGCGCACATCGCCGGAATTCCGGTCACGGCGATGCGGCTGTCCTACGTGGGTGAGCTCGGTTGGGAGATCTACAGCAGCGCCGAGTACGGGCAGCGGCTCTGGGACGCGCTGTGGGAAGCCGGACAGCCGCTGGGCGTCATCGCCGCAGGGCGTGCCGCCTTCAACAGCCTCCGCCTGGAGAAGGGCTACCGGTCGTGGGGCGCTGACATGACGACCGAGCACGATCCGTACGAAGCCGGGCTCGGGTTCGCCTTGAACAAGAAGAAGACCGACTACGTGGGTTACGACGCGGTCGCCGACCGCGGCGTTGACACCGTGCACCGCCGCCTCTGCTGCCTGACGATCGACGATCGCCGCAGCGTGGTGCTGGGCAGCGAACCGGTCTTCGTCGACGGCGAGCCTGCCGGGTACGTGACGTCGGCGGCCTTCGGCCACACGATCGGCAAGCCGATCGCGTACGCGTGGCTGCCCGCATCGGCGACTCCCGGTACTTCGGTGGAGATCCAGTACTTCGACCGGAAGGTGCGCGCCACCGTCGCCGTCGAACCGCTGGTGGACCCGGAGATGACCCGAATTCGCCGTTGATCCCCAGAACCGGGGTGCGCGGTCTGAAAAGGGTCGGTGGCCGCGCACCCCACCCCATCCCGTCGGTCCCGGGAACCGGACCGCCGTACGAGTCCTCATCAGATTCCAGCCCGCAGAGAAGAAGGACCGATTCCATGCGCATGGAAACCCTCGAACGTTTTCTGGGCTCGCTCTCAGCCCGGGTAGCAGCCCCGGGAGGTGGGGCGAGCGCCGGGTTGCACGCTGCTCAGGCCGCTGCACTGGTCGGGATGGTCGCCCGCTACAGCGACGGCGAGAAGTACTCCGAACACGCCGCGACGATCACAGCGGTGCTCAACGACACCGATCAGCTCCGCGAGCTCGCACTGACGTTGGCCGAAGACGATGCTTCCGCCTTCGGTGCGGTCGGGGCGGCCTACGCGCTCCCGCGCTCCACCGACGAGCAGAAGGAGGACCGGTCGCGCGCGATCGCGGCTGCCCTGGTCGAGGCCGGCCGGGTGTCCGCACGGGTGGTCGCCGTTGCCGAGCAGGTCGTCGGCTTGGCCGAACAGCTGCTTCCGATCGGAAATCGCAACGTCATCAGCGACATCGCCGCTGCTGCGGAAGCCGCCCGCGCCGCAGTGAACACCGCGCGCGTGAACGTGGAGGTCAACCTCAACGTGATCAGCGGCGCCGAGGAGCGGACCGAGCTGATCACCTCCATCGCCGAAGTCGACGACATCACCGCGCGCGCCGACAAGGTCACCGCCGCAGTGCGGGAGGTGATCGGACGATGACAGGACAACTCGTCTCCGATGAGCCGACCACGGCAGTGCTCAGCGGGGCGGCCCTCGCCAAGGAGATCCGCGCCGATGTGAGGGCGGCAGCGGAAGCACTCGCCGATGCCGGCACACCACCGCGCTTGGCGGTCGTCGTGGCCACGGACGACGAATCCACCGCCTGGTACGTCCGCTCGATCGCGAAAGCCGCGTCCAAGACGGGAATCCGGTGCGACGTAGTCGATCTCGGACCGAACGCGACGCCCGACGAGATCCGCTCCCGGCTCACCGAGCTGAGCTCGGACACGTCGGTGCACGGAATCATGCTGCAGACCCCGCTGCCCGCCGGAACGTCCGTCGAAGACCTGGCGGCTTCGATCGCCCCGGAGAAGGACGTGGACGGCGCCAATCCCGTGTCGCTGGGGCGACTCAGCGCCGGTCTGCCCGCGTTCGTGCCGGCCACCGCCGCAGCGGTGCTGGAATTGCTGGATCACTACGACGTTCCGCTGGCCGGACGTCGGGCCGTCGTCGTCGGACGCTCCAACGTGGTCGGCAAGCCGGCAGCCCAGCTGCTGCTGCAGCGCGACGCGACCGTGACCGTGACCCATCGCCACACCCGTGATCTCGCCGCGCACACCCGCCCGGCGGAGATCCTCGTGGTGGCCGTCGGCCGGCCCGGATTGATCCGTGCTGAGCACGTCAACCCCGGGAGCGTCGTGATCGATGTGGGAACCAACCCGACAGCTGACGGGGGTTTGGTCGGCGACGTCGATGAGGCGGAAGTGGCCGGTTCCGCGGCCGGGTTGACCCCGGTCCCCGGCGGAGTCGGGCCGGTGACGACAGCGCTGCTGCTTCGGCACGCGGTCGAGTCGGCTTCCCGGAGCCAGGTATGACGGGCCCGCTGCCCACTGCGGCGCCGAGGGCGCCCGCACCTGCTGTCGGCACGCTGCTGCGACTGCTCCGGGGTCCGCGCAAGCTGGTGTGCGGAATCCTCAACGTCACACCGGATTCGTTCTCCGACGGCGGCACCTACTGGCACAGCGGCGCTGCCGTGTGGCGTGGACTCCGCTTGATCGAAGAGGGTGCTGACATCCTCGACATCGGCGGTGAATCCACTCGGCCGGGTGCCTGCCCGCCCAGTGTCGCTGAGGAGCTCGACCGCGTGGTGGGGGTCGTCGAGCAGCTGGCACGGCAGACGGACGTTCCGCTGTCGATCGACACCTCACGACCGGAGGTGATGCGGGAAGCCGTGGCCGCGGGCGCGACGTTGATCAACGACGTGCGTGCGCTCCGCCATCCCGGTGCGCTCGAGATGGCGTCGGATCTGGACGTGCCCGTGTGCCTGTCGCACATGCTCGGGCCACCGAGCCTCATGCAGCACCACCCGAGCTACGACGACGTGCTCGTCGAAGTGGCCGCGTTCCTCCGGGAACGGATCGAAGTGTGCGTGAGCGCGGGGATCCCGCGCGAGCACATCGTGATCGACCCGGGGTTCGGGTTCGGCAAGACCCTTGAGCACAACATGACATTGCTGCGGTCGCTGAGCTGGTTCACCGAGCTCGACGCACCCGTGATGGCAGGTTTGTCCCGCAAGGCGATGCTCGGCCAGATCACCGGGCGGCCGGTCGGGGACCGGGAGGCGGCTTCGGTCGCCGCCGCCGTGCTGGCAGCGCAGCGTGGGGCGAAGGTGCTCAGGGTGCACGACGTGGCGGCCACGGTCGACGTGCTCAAGGTGCTCGACGCCGTCGAGGGATGAGTTGGCGGCGCCGGGCGGTCACATGATCGCCCGGATCGCCTTCTCGAATCCGGCGACGTGGTCTTCGGCGATCTTCTCGGCTTGCCGGCTATCGCCGTCTGCGACTGCTCGCAACAGGCCGACGTGCTCGTCGACGTGCCGGTCGAAATGGGTGATCCGATCCAAGAACACGCAGAAGATCCGCGTGGCGAGGTTGTTGTAGCGCACCAGGGTGTCTTCCAGGTGGGGATTGCCGGCGGCGCGGTAGATCGAGCGGTGCACTCGCAGATCCCACTGCATCAGCTCGTGGCGCGATGTGAGCATGACGTCGTCGTCGTCAATGGCGTCGGCCAGCTCGGTCAGCTTGGCGCGCATGGCCTCGGGCGCGTTCTCTGATGCGCGGCGGGAGGCCAACGGCTCGAGGTGCACGCGGAGGTCGGAGATGTAGGCGAGGTCGGTGATGTCGACGCCGGAGGCGAAGGTGCCGCGGCGCGGGTAGGAGACCACCAGCCGGTCCACCTCGAGACGCTTGAGCGCCTCGCGGACGGGTGTGCGGCCGATGCCGAGTGCGTCGCTCAGGGCCAGGTCGTCGATGGGGGACATCGGCGGGATGTCGAGCATGATCAGCTGGTCCTGGATGGCGGCGTACGCGCGTTCGGCCATCGAGGCGGGGGCTGGTTCGAGCTCGTGCGGGGCAGTGGTCACGAAAGTCATCGTAGGGTCGGGAAACTGATGGTCCATACATCATCCCCTTGATGTATCTTTAGTGGGAAACTGATATATTAACCCCTCGGCTGTGTTACCGCGAACGAGGAGCCGCCGAGGGGCGCCTCCGTGTTCGACCTGGTCGCGGCCGCCAAGGCCGGAGATTCTCTGGCGCGCACTTGCCGGACAGGCGCTGCGCGAGACGGGCGCGGACACGAGCAAGGCGCTGCACGGCCGAGCCATCAACATCCACCACTCCTTCCTGCCGGGGTTCAAGGGCGCCAAGCCCTACCACCAGGCCTACGACCGCGGTGTGAAGCTGGTCGGTGCCACGCGCACTACGTCACCTCAGACCTGGACGAGGGGCCGAGGTCATCCGCATCGACCACACCCACGTCCCCCGTGCGCTGCAAACCGCGGGACGTGACGCGGAGGCGCTCGCGCTGTCCCGCGCGGTGCGCTGGCACTGCGAGCGCCACGTGTTGCTCAACGGCCACAGCACTGTCGTCTTCCCATGACCGCCGTGCCGTTCCGGGAAACCGCGGCGCATGACTGCCGGAGCGGCTGGGACGGCGCACGGAGGCGCTGCTCGTCTCGACGATCTCCGCGCCGGAACCGCACTCCGGTGCCGCCGGAGCATCGGGACCTGGTGGACCGGGTTCGTGGGAGGATCGCGGCGGCGGAGACGTACCAGACGAACCTCACCGCGCGGATGCGCGGGATTTTCGCCGGTGGGCTGCACCGGGACCTGGCGACTGCCCGATGCGGAGCGCACAACGCCTACCTCGACCTCGGGCGGTTCGCGATCGCCAGTGCGATCCCGGAGTTGTTCTTCGAGGCATGAGCGCCAGCCCGGCACCGCCGCACCCCGGGCATCGACGTGTGCTGCAGCGCAGCAACCGACGAGGTGCCTTGTGCGGAACAAGGCACCTCGTCTCGGGCGGCGAAGGGGACGGGATCCGCTAGTACCTCCCAGACTTCTCAGCCGGCTCTTCGACCGCGGCGGGTGATCCGGGAAGTGGTTGGTTGGCGGACTCCTTGGTGAACCACATCGAGATCGCGCCGATGACACCGGCCCCCATCAGGTACCAGGCGGGCCACATGACGTCGCCGGTGGTGGCGATCAGCGCGGTCATGACCGAGGCGACGGTGCCGCCGAACAGGGACACGGACGTGTTGAAGGAGATGGACAGCGCTCCCTGGCGGACATCGGTCGGGAACAGGGCCGGCAGGATCGAAGGCATGGTCGCGCTGAACACCACGAGCATGAGACCCATGATCAGCAGGCCGGTGAAGACGGTGCCGGTGGTGTTCTGCTGGATGAGCAGCACGGACGGTACCGAGAGCACCGCCAGGGCGATGCATCCGCTGAGGACCACGGGCTTGCGGCCGATGCGGTCCGAGAATCGCCCGATGAACGTGATGACGATCAGCATGATGCCCATGACGGCGATCTGCAGCAGGTAGGACTCGGTCTCGCCGATGCTCGGTGGCAAGACGTCGGAGAGGTAGGTGGGCATGTAGGAGGTCAGCATGTAGTTGGTGACGTTGAAGACCAGCACCAGCCCACCGCACTGCAGCATGGCCGGCCAGTGCTGCGCGAAGATCGTCCGGATCGCCTTCTTGGCGTGCTGCTCCTTCTGGTCGGCTTCTTCGACGAGTTTCGCGAATGCGGGGGTCTCCTCCAACTTCATGCGCAGGTACAGGCCCACGATTCCCAGCGGTCCGGAGATCAGGAACGGGATTCGCCAGCCCCACGACAGCAGATCTGCTTCGGAGAGCGCCGCGCTGAGGGTCATGACGACGACCGCGCCCAGGATGTAGCCGACCAGAGTTCCGAACTCGAGCCAACTGCCCAGGAAACCACGGCGTCTGTCGGGCGCGTATTCGGCGATGAACGTCATGGCTCCGCCGTACTCACCACCGGTGGAGAAGCCCTGCACCAGCCGGGCGATCAGCAACAGCATCGGCGCGGCGATGCCGATCGTGCTGTAGCTGGGGATGATCCCGATGCAGAAGGTGCCGACCGCCATCAGGATCATCGTCGTGGAGAGCACGCGGGTTCGACCGATCCGATCGCCCAGCAGTCCGAAGAACACCCCGCCCAGCGGCCGTACGAGGAAGGCCGCCGCGAAGGTGCCGAATGTCGCCAGCAGCTGCGCGGTCGGGCTGGAGTCGGGGTAGAAGACCTTGCCGATGGTGACCGCCATGTAGGCGAAGACTCCGAAGTCGAACCACTCGGTGACGTTACCGACCGCTGCCGCGGTGACCGCGCGCTTGACCAGTGATGGAGCGACAATTGTGGACGAGGAATGCGTTGTGCGATTTTCCGTGGGAACTTCCGCTGACATGGTGTTCGGCACCTGGCGCGGTGCCGCCTCCTTTCAACGACGGGTTCCTGAAAGGCCATTGGGGCCGGTCAGGCGAAACCGGCGTTGGAAACGCTGAGAAAGGCCGCTCGAAGGGCTGATCTCGCGTTGTGCGCCCTCAGCTCGTATCCGGCCGGGACGCATCCGCCTCGTCAGCACTGGCTGTGCTGCCGCGGCTCACGCCGAACTTTCGTTGTTGCGCAATGGGGAACATGGCTCGCTGAATGCAACAGCCTTGCCTCGCTCGATGGCCTTGTCAAGGGCGGTAGCGGCCCGACGCGCAGTTTGATCACCGGGCGGCAATGCGCTGACCTGCGCAAAGAGAGATCAATTGGGACCTTAGATTGATATATCAATCGTCGATCAGCCCTGCCTCAGGCTTGACGTCGGCTCTGCGAATCCGGACGATGCGTGGCGACGAAGGCGGCTCGCGGGATTCGGCAAAGGGGTGAGCGCGGTGCTCCTGAAAGGTGGTCGCCCGAAGCTTCCTTCCGCTCGGCAGCAGGCGCTCGCCCGTTGTGCGCTCGAGGGGCGCCGGCGATTGCGTCGGTGCCGCCGCACTCGCGCCGACCTCGGTCGCATCGCTAGGTGCGGGAAGGCGGTCTCACCGTGTTCAAGGATTGATTCTCATTCCATTGCGCCCAGCGGCCTTCGCCCGGTACATGGCCTCATCGGCGCGAGCGAGAGCTTCGTCCGGATTGCCGTCGTTGTTCAATCCCACGTACCCCAGGCTCGCACTGACCGCGCAGGAGGAGTCGTTCAGGCGGACAGGTGCGTCGAATGCTTCCTGAATTCGCTCGCTGAAATGCTGAGGGTTTTCAGGGGCGGGGTCGAGAAGGATCACGAATTCATCGCCGCCCATGCGTGCAAGCGTGTCCGTCCGCCGAATGCGGGCGCGAACGCGAGCTGCGACCGTGCGCAACACGGTATCCCCCGCCTCGTGCCCCAGGGCATCGTTGACTTCTTTGAAGTGATCCAAGTCGGCGTACAGAAGGCCCAAGCGCCGAGGCTGCTGATCTTCGGACATAGCCTTGTCGAGGCGGAGCAGTAGAACATTCCGCGTTGACGCCCCGGTGAGAGGATCGTGGTTGGCCTGGTAGGTGAGTTGCCGCCGGGCGGCGTAGAGCTGATGAAGTGTGATGAGCTGTCGCACGACGACCAGCGCTACAACGCCGATGAGCGCGTACACCTCGCCGACATGGGGATCGCCGGTGGAGATTGTCGTGAAAAGCGTCCATCCGCACACGACGGCGAACGGTACGTACGGAACGAACAGCAAGGTTGTCCGCGGAACTGGGCGCGAACGTTGCCGATTGCGGGACGGCGCAGCCAGCAGGAGCAGTACCGGGCCCACCATATAGCCGACATCCGCTACGAGTGGAGGTGTCGAATAATTGGCGATGGTGTAGAGGTACACCGAATCCGACACGTCAACAGCGCCAAGGCCCGCCACCAGCCACACCAGGGGATAGCGCAAGGTTCCGTACAACGCGATCCCGAACAGGACTACGATGGTGATCAGGACCAAGTCGGCCAGGGTGTAGGAAGCCACCACGAGAAGCCTGCCCGCACGCACGGCATCGGCGTGCTGAAACACGCTGAAAGCGATTTTCCAGCTCAGTGCCATCACGCTTCCCGCAATGATCAGTCCGTCGAGCACGACGACTACGTGGGACGGGATTACTTCGTGTTCTTCAACCGCCCCCCGGTCGTTCTTCGTCAGGGCGAACAGAGCGAAAAAAGAAAACAGGGGAAGTCCGAGATAAAGTGCGTTCGCAGCGTTCGGGAAGGTCATCGGATCGATGCTGCGGTACCAAGTCCACAGCGCATGCGCTGCGGCAAAGCAGGCGAGTGCCAAGACCATCAACCATCGCCAGCGTCGTTCGTGACCTGTCCGGCGCCACCCGGTCCATGCGAACGTCGTGGCTGCGGCAACGGCGGCCGACACGCCGGTCAAGTCCGCAACGAGTTGGCTGACCGCAGTCCCCAGCACGCCCGAGAGCACCAGTGCAACGGCAGCAGCGATGACGACTGCGACCGCGGCAAGGTTGACGACGGTCATGCTGACCGCCGTCCGATGCCTGGGGTGTCGCTCGTGCATGCTCGCACCCGACCTGGTGTTCCGGAGGTGACGTCAACGTGCCGGAACAGGCGATTGGGCAAGCCAATCGGCCCCCACTCTTAGAATAGCGCCGTACCTCTGATCGGTCGCGTGTGTCGACCACTTCGACATCGGGCGTCAAGTCCGGAACGTGCCTCTAGGCACCGGCGGCGTGAGCTGGGATCGGTGCCCAAGGACCACAGCTTCCCAAGGTGATGGACGACGCTGGCCACCCTCCGGCACCTCACCGCCCACCTCGCGAAACCTGCCCCAGTCTCACCTGGACAACTGTGGAATTGCTGTTCGAAGATCGGATTACCGATGCCGGGTCTACTGCGCACACCGTTGCGTGCGTTTCGCAATTCCCCTCAGGCCGTTGTTCCCGACGTAAGCTCAAGCGTTGAATCATGAGACTCCAGGGGCGTGACCCGATCGGTGGATGCGCGATGCTGACCGGCCTCGTGCACTGCCGTCCTAACCGACGCTCAGCGGGCTCGTCCGGCTCCGCTCCAGCCATCACCAGGGACCCCGAGACCTCGTGGAGTGCGGTGGTCAACGGGCAGTCAGTGCTGGTCGACCTCAGCAACGACCAGGCCGTGGACGAAGTCCGGCAGCGCGGCGGCCGGCCTGAGGATCGAGGGCCGCCGGGCGCGCGAGATTAACGTTGCTTAAGGCGAGAGGCCGTACTTAGCGTGCGTCACACATCGCCGCTCGAAGTGCCGGGCGGCCGACTCCGATCCGGTTGACGTTCGTCCGATGCCGAAGCTCGCCGGGACTCGAAGCGGGCACTGCGGCACACGACCTACACGCCCACGCAACGAGGGAAAGGGACAACGATGTCCTCCACTCCTGAGAGCTCGTCCGCAGTGTCCACTGCCGAGGATCCGCGCCTGACGCGGTTGATCACCCGCAAGCTGATGCCGCTGCTGATGATCGCCTACGTCATCTCGTTCATCGACCGCACGAACATCGGACTCGCGAAGACGCACCTCGAGGCCGATCTGGGCATCTCGGCCGCGGCCTTCGGACTGGGAGCGGGCCTGTTCTTCCTCGCGTACTCCTTGTGCGAGGTTCCCAGCAACCTCATGATGCACCGCTTCGGGGCGCGTTTCTGGATCACCCGGATCATGGTGACCTGGGGGCTGCTGTCGGCAGGCATGGCTTTCGTGCAGGGGGAGACCTCGTTCTACGTGATGCGGGTGCTGCTGGGCATCGCCGAGGCCGGCTTCTTCCCGGGGGTCATGCTCTACCTGACCTACTGGTTCACCCGCCGACAGCGCGCTGCGGCGATGGGCATGTTCCTCGCCGCGGTTCCGGCCTCCAACATCATCGGCGCACCGCTGGGCGGAGCGATCCTCGGGCTCGACGGTGCCGCCGGTCTGCACGGCTGGCAGTGGATGTTCATCGTCGAAGGTCTGCCCGCGGTGTTCCTCGCGGTGGTCGTGTGGAAGCTGCTGCCCGACGGTCCGCGAGACGCGAAGTGGCTCAGCGAGGAGCAGGCCGATCGGCTCGAGGCGCAGCTCAAGGCCGAGCAGGAGGCCGGGGCGGCGGAATCCGGCACGCACTCCTTCGCCGGTGTGCTCCGTGACAAGTTCATCGTGCTGGCCATCGCGATCTACTTCTGCCACCAGATCGCGGTCTACAGCCTCACCTACTTCCTGCCCACGATCATCGAATCGTGGGGTGAGATGAGCAGCCTCACCGTCGGCTTGATCACCGCTCTGCCGTGGATGGCCTCGGCGGCCGGTGCTCTCCTGCTGCCGCGCTACGCGACCAACGCCGCGCGCTCCCGCAGCATCCTGGTGGGCGGCCTCGCGGCGATGACGGTCGGCTTGCTGATCGCCGCAGTCGCTCCGGCCATCGTCGCGCTGCTGGGCTTCTGCCTCACCGCCGCGTGCTTCTTCGTCGTGCAGCCGATCATGTTCGCGGTGCCCTCCACCCGCTTGTCCGGTGCGACGCTGGCCGGTGGGATCGCACTGATGAACACCCTCGGCATCCTCGGCGGGTTCGTCGGCCCCTACGTGATGGGCCTGCTGGAGGAAGCGACCGGCAGCGCGGTGTCGGGGCTGTGGTTCGTCGCCGCACTCGTGGCGATCGGTGCCGTGCTCGGGCTCGGATTCCCCAAGCGCGACCCGCTCGTTCAGGACCGCGCGGCCAAGGCGGATCAGCACACCGCGTACCGGGAATGAACCATGCCCAACGTCATACCCGCAAGGCCTCGGTTTCCTGCCGCGGTACTGAAAGCGCTTGTCTCCGACCGGCGTTCCGGCACACAGGACCGATGAGCGAGCGCGACCGTTCCAGGTCGCTCAACGCTGCTGTACCCGTTTCGCGGTTCCAGCCCTGACCGCACTGTTCGCCTTACCGCGCCAGCTCAACCCGACTTGAGAGGTCACCATGCCTGCGCCGAGGAAAGTCATCATCACCAGCGCCGTCACCGGCGCGATCCACACGCCGTCGATGTCGAAGTACCTGCCGGTGTCGGCGGAGGAGATCGCCGAAGCCGCGATCGGCGCCGCCGAGGCCGGTGCTGCGGTCGTGCACATGCACGCCAGGGATCCGCAGGACGGCCGCCCGTCGCAGGACCCCGAGCACTTCGCTCCGATCCTGGACTCGCTCAAGCGCAACACCGACGCGGTCATCAACCTCACCACCGGCGGTTCCCCGCACATGGCGGTTGCCGAGCGTATGCGGCCCGCGGTGGAGTTCAAGCCCGAACTGGCGTCGCTGAACATGGGCTCGATGAACTTCGGGCTGTACCCGATGCTCGACCGGTTCAAGGAGTTCGAGCACGACTGGGAGCGGGAGAACCTGGAGAACAGCCGCGATCTGGTCTTCAAGAACACCTTCGCCGACATCGAGACCATCCTCGAGCTCGGCCGCGCGAACGGCACGCGCTTCGAGTTCGAGTGCTACGACATCTCGCACCTGAACAACCTCGCGCACTTCCGGAACCGCGGCCTCACCGACGGCCCGCTGTTCGTCCAGTCGGTCTTCGGCCTGCTTGGCGGAATCGGTGCGCACCCTGAGGACCTCATGCACATGCGCCGCACGGCCGACCGGCTCCTCGGCGCGGATTACCAGTGGTCGGTGCTGGGGGCCGGGCGCAACCAGATGCCGCTGGCCGGCATCGGCGCGGCGATGGGCTCGCACGTGCGCGTCGGCCTGGAGGACTCGCTGTGGATCGGGCCCGGGAAGCTCGCCGAGAGCAACGCCCAGCAGGTCACGCGGATCCGCACCGTCCTGGAGGCGCTCAACCTCGAGGTCGCCACGCCCGACGAGGCCCGCGAGATGCTGCAGCTCAAGGGCCGCTCGGCCGTGGGCTTCTGATGGGTGGGCAGAGGACGGACCACGACGTGCGCGTCGCGGTGGTGGGCGCCGGGTACATGGGCGGCGGTATCGCCCAGTCCTTCGCGGCTCGCGGCATCGACTGCGTCGTCGTCGACGAGACGGCGCAGTGGTCGCGGGAACGGGTGCGGCAGCTGCACGAGGAGGCGGACCAGTTCGCCGCCGACGGGCTGATCCCGGCGGCGATGGCCGACGCCGTCCGGGCCCACCTGCGCGCCGCCGAATCGCTCGAAACTGCGCTGGTCGGCGCCGGCTACGTCGCCGAGGTCGTCCCGGAGCGAATCGAGGTGAAAAGGCCGGTCCTGGAGCGGATTTCGTCGACCGTGGGGTCGGAGGTCGTGATCGGGACGAACACCTCGGCCATCCCGATCGGGGAGCTGGCCACGAGCGTCACCGCGCCCGAGCGGTTCCTCGGGGTGCACTGGATGAACCCCGCGCCCTTCGTGCCCAGCGTCGAGGTCATCCCGGGGACCCGAACGAGCCAGTCGGTTGTCGGGGACGTCGTGGGATTCCTGCGCGCCATCGGGAAGGTGCCGACCGTGGTCGGCGACTCCCCGGGGTTCGTCGCGAATCGGCTCCAGTACGCGCTGTTCCGGGAGGCCGCGCGCCTGGTGGAGGACGGCGTGGCCACCCCCGCGCAGGTCGATGAGGTGGTCCGCAACTCCTTCGGCTTCCGGCTGCCGTTCTTCGGCCCGTTCGCCATCGCCGACATCGCCGGCCTCGACGTGTACCGCGACGGGTTCACGACGCTGGAATCCGCCTACGGCGACCGCATCGGCACCCCGCGCATGCTCGCCGACCAGGTCGAGCGGGGACGGCACGGGCTCAAGACAGGGCAGGGCTTCTACGAGTTCGCCGACGATGTCGGTGCCGAAGTGGCCCGCTACCGCGATCGCGCCTACGCCGGGCTCGACCGGCTGCGGGCGGAACTCGGGCAGGTCGATCTCGTGGAGCGGCGCGACCAGCTGAGCTGACGGCGGTGAGAGCTCGGCCTGCGCTTTCCCCTGAGAAGAACCGAGAGGAGGCTACTGGCATGAAGTCGAGCAACCACGGGCGCAAGACGGGTGTCCGAGCGCTCCGGGTCTCCGCCGCGGACGTCGCCAGGGAAGCCGGGGTCACGCCGGCCACCGTCTCCTACGTCTTCAACGGCCGTGGCGGTGTGTCCGCCGAGATGCGTCAACGAGTGCTGCAGATCGCGCGCGAGATGGGCTACCCGCTTGAACGCCACCGGTCCAAGCTCGACGCGGACCGCACCCGGGTGCTCGGCTTGGTCCTGGCCCACATCGACAACCCCTTCTACGCCGATGTCGCGGCAGGCACCATCGACGCGGCACGTGGCCAGGGCTACGAGGTCTTCCTCGCCCACACCCAGGAGAGCCCTGAGACGCTGGCGAGCGTCGTCGAGGCGATGATCGCCCGGCGCGTGGACGGCATCGTGCTCACGGTGCTGCACCCCGACGACGGCGGGATCGTCCGGCGGCTGCGCCGGGCCAGGATGCCGTTCGTGCAGTTGATCCGGCGGATCCCCGACCTGCACGCGGACTTCATCGGCATCAACGACGTCATGGCGGCCGAGGAGATCGTCCGGCACGTCGTCGAGCACGGCTACACCGACCTCGCGGTGGTGACCGGTCCGCACAACTCGTCGTCCTCGGGCAGCAGGGCCGAGGCGTTCGTCGCCACGGCGCAGCGGCTCGGCACCCCGGTGCCGCCGCACCGCCGGTTCACCACGAGCCTCACCGCCGAAGGCGGCAACCACGCGGCCCAGCACCTGATCGAAACCGGCGATGTGCCTCGCGCGATCGTCTGCGGATCGGACGCGATCGCATCCGGTGTGATCGGAAGCCTGCGCGGAAGCGGAATCCGGATCCCCGAGGACGTCGCCGTCACCGGCATCGACGGGGTCTTCCCGGCCGCCTCGATGCTGGCCGAGCTGACCACCATCTGCGTTCCCCGTCGACACATGGCGGAGCTGGCCGTCGACCAGCTCATCCGTCGGATCGACGGCGCGGGAGGCCCCACCCGCGAATCCATCCGGCCCTACGAACTCCACATCGGCACCACCTGCGGTTGTCCGCCGCGTGCGATCAGCCCGGTGACCGGCGAGCACGTCCGCATCACCTGAACCTCGAAGGAGCGAACATGCCAGAACGCATCATCGTCGTCGGAGGCGGTGCGATCGGCGGGGTCGCGGCCGCGCAGATGACCAACGCGGGCCACGACGTCACGGTGCTCGACGCAGACCACCGGCACGTCGCCTCGCTTCGCGACCCGGGACTGCGGTTCGAGGAGGTCGATGGCCAGGTCTCGCGCCGCCGGCTGCGGGCCGTCGCGGACCCCGCGGACTTGACCGGCCACTTCGACTTCGCGCTGCTGACCGTGAAGTCCCTCGCGCTGCGCCCCGCCGTCACACCGCTGGTCGAGGCGGGGCTGGTGGACACCTACGTCGCGTTGGGCAATGGCCTGGTCCAGGATCTCGTGCGGTCCCTGGTCGGCAGGGACCGGTTGATCGTCGGCCTGATCGAGTGGGGCGCGACCAACCTCGGCCCGGGGCACCTGCAGCAGACCACCGACGCCCCCACGGTCGTCGGGGAGCTCGACGGCAGCAGCACGGAACGCCTCGCCAGGCTGCAACGCATCCTCGCGAGCATCGCCGAAGCGAAGACCACCGCGACCATCGCCAGCCAGGTGTGGACCAAGCTCCTGCTCAACAGCACCTTCTCGGGGCTCGGCGCAGCGGGCGGATGCCTGTACCGGGACGTGGCGGCCGACCCGGTCGGGCGCGAGGTGGCACTGCAGCTCTGGCGAGAGGGCTACGACACGGCCCGCGCCCTGGGCATGACGCTGGGGGAGGTGTTCGCGACCCCGGCCGATCAGCTGGTCATCCGCGACGCCACCGACCACGTGGCCGCTGAGGAGGCCCTCGACCGGCTCATGGTCCGGGCAGGGCCCACCAAGGCGTCGATGCTCCAAGACCTGCAGCGGTCCCGACCGACCGAGGTCGACGTCATCAACGGCGGCGTCGTCGAAGCCGCCCGGAACATCGGCCGGGAGGCGCCGCTCAACGCGGAAATAACCCGGATCATCCACGAGATCGAGTCAGGCGCGTTTCAAGCGGGCCCCGAAGCGTTCTGCCGCCTAGCCAGGGTCAGCGCCAACGTCGGAGCCCGGTGAAGAACCGAAACCGCCGCAGACCCAGATCGCGATTCGCCGTCAACCAGCGGTGGATTGGACGAGGCTGGGCTCATCCGACGGCCCGAACCTGGTTCGTGCGACAGCGTGGAGAGAGAAGGGACTGCGTATCCGAGAGGTAGGAGTTCGCCGGTGGGGAGTCCCAGCATTAGGTGCCGGTTGCTCGTCGAACCTCGATCATGTGCGGCTGCTCGTCGAAGGCGCTTGAGCCGCGCAGACCCTGCGATCGCGGCCTCTCACGCCAGTCGCGCGGTCACAGATCTCACAGCGCCTATGACCCGTCATCCTCTGCGAGGAAGACGGTGCGCCCCTCGAAGACCGTGCGGAGGACACGGGTGGTACCGATCTGGTCGGTCGGGATCTCGAAGATGTTGCGGTCCAGCACGATCAGATCGGCTGACTTGCCGGGACTGATAGATCCTCGCAGCTGCGCCCGGCCGACGACCTGCGCACCACCGAGGGTGAGCAGCTGCACGGCAGTGGTGAGGTCGATGGACTCCGGCCCGCGCTGCAGCATGCCTTGCAGGGCGGGGAAGAGGTTTGGATTGGGAGTGATGATCCAGTCCGAGCCGATGGTCATTGTTGCGCCGGAGTCGAGAACCGTGCGGAATTTGAAACCGTCGTCGAGCCCGTATTCGGGGATGTGCCAGATCGCCGGTGACATCTCGGCCACTACGTTGAGATGTTTGAACCGTTCGTAGTCCTGGTCCGGGATGAAGGTGCAGTGGGCGATCTCGTGAGTGGTCGTGCGGTTGCCGTTGATGCGGCGGACGGAGTCGAACGCGTCCAAGGCGGCGCGAACGGAGCCCTTGCCAGCGCAGTGAATCTTGACCGACAGCCCCGCCTCGTCGAACCGGCACAACGCCTGCGCGAGCTGGTCCGGCGCCACCAGGATGTTGCGGGGATCGATGTTGCCATGCTCGTCGAGGTCAGCGTGAGTCATGTGCGGTGGTAGCGGTGCACCGTCGAGCCAGATCTTGATGCGCTTGGTGTCCACGTGCGTGCTCGCATGGGATGCATGCTCGGCGATGGTCCGCTCGAGTTCTGCGGTGGTGGCCATGCCGAAACCTTCTTCGCGCCAGACCAGATGCGCGGCGACGTGCAAGTTCAGGTCGTCAGCGTCGTCGAGGTCTCGGAACGCTGCCAGGGCCTGCGGTGACGCGGACGCTTCCTGAACAGAGGTGATGCCGTAGCGGTGACAGGTCGAAGCGGCCCAGCCCACGGCGTCCCGGTAGATCTCGGAGCGGTAGTCGGGGATGGCCCGCATGACGGGCCACCGTGCTTGCTCCACGAGCTCACCGGTGAGTTGGTTCGTGCCCGGCCGGCGCATCAACCGGCCGCCAGGAGGGTCAGGGGTGTCATCGGAGAGTCCCGCGATTTCGAGTGCCTTCGTATTGGCCAGGCCGTGGTGGATGGTGTAGTCGTAGAGGAACACGGGCTGATCCGGGACAGCTCTGTCGAGGAATGATCGGTCCAGTTCTCCTTCCTCGAATGCGGATGGGACGAATTCTCCGCCGACGATCCACGCTAGCTCGCCTTCGTCGACGAGCTCACCGCATTGGCACTCCTGGAGGTCGCGCACGATCTCGCCAGGTGTGCCGCTCGGGGTAAGGCGGGCCTCGTGGCGAAACTTCAATCCGCTGAAAAGCAGATGGGTATGGGCATCGTGCAGCCCGGGCATTGCCAGGTGGCCGTGGAGGTCGATGAACTCGGTGTCATCCGGTGCAGCAGAACGGACTTCGTCATCGGAGCCTACGATCGTGAAGGCGCCGTCTTCGATCAGTGCGGCCTGCACCCATGGGACGACGGGGTCGACGGTGTGGATGCGGCCGTTGAGCAATGCGGTGGCCATCGTTCCTCCTATTGACGGATGTGCGACACGTCGGTCACCGCTCCTGGCCGGCTGGCGAGGAAGACCCCTCTTTGACCGTCATGGAGGCGAACGTGGACGGACTCGGCCAGGTGTTGGTTCATGGTTCCAACCTTTGGCGCGCGCCTACCCCCGTAGATTGATCGCGGCAAGGTCGGTGCCGATATGAAAGGTGCCGCTGAAATTCTCCCGGGATTTCAGCCAGCGTTCGACTGGGGGTTCGGCGGGAACGAGGTGGTGAAGCGCGAGCTGGCGGGCCCCGAGCTCGTCGGCGAAGCGACCGAGTTCGGTCGAAGGCATATGTGCTGTCATGAGGTGGTGCCGAAGCGCTTCGTTGTCGGCGTACTGTTCGTCGATCCAGCTCGTGTCGATTACCTCATGCAAGAGCAGGTCGGTGTCTGCGGCCATCCTGGCAAGGTTTGCTGATTTGCCGGTGTCCCCAGAGATCACGACCGATCCGTCATCGGTGTCGAAGCGGTATGCGAACGCAGGAAAGACGGGAAAATGGTTGACGAGCGTGGCGGTGACCCGGACTCGATCATCTTCGTACACCGGAAACGGGTCCATGGCTGGCATGATCTCGAGCGTTTCGATTGCTGGGTCGAAGCCGGGAATGGTGATGTCGTCGACGTCTATCAGGCTCCGCAAGTCGGTGAACCTGTTGTCTCGGACGCGGTCGTTGATGTCGGTGGCGTATGCGGCAAGCAGCGAGTTCGTCATGTCGGTGATGCCGGGCATCGGATTGGCAGGGTTTGCTGGTGGGGGCGGTTGGCTGCCCGGGTACGCAGTGGTTAGCGAAGCCCTGCGGCCGGGGCCGATCACTTTTACCGGTTGGGTGATGTGTTGTAGGCCAGTCCACCATCCGTAATTGATCATCTTGAAGTAGTCGATGGTGTGGTCGGAGTGCAGGTGTGTGATGAAGATGCCGCGGAGAGTGGAGAATTGTTCGTCCGGGGCCTCTCCCGTGGGATTGGCCTTGAAGAATTGTTCGGGGGCACGATCACCGGTATCGACGACGTAGACCGCGTCTCCGATGACGACTGCGGTCGCTATCCCGGTTGCATTCTGCCTAGGATACCACGCGGGGCCGCCTGCGGTGCCGAGCAAGATGACGTGAGGCCGGCCCTTGTCGACATCACCTGGAACCGGGGCCGCGGTGGACGAGCCTGGGAAACTTTGCTCGTCGGCGGATGAGCAGGCCGCGAGGGTGGTGCCTCCTATGATCCCCAGTGCGCCGGCGAGGGCAGAACGACGGGACAGTCCGAAGGTGCTGGGGCCTGAGAGACACATACGATTCCTTTCGTCTGGATCCACTGGGCAGGCGAGGAGTGTGTGCAGGTCGGTACCGCACGGTGCTTGAAACCACGACCGCTGTGCATGGGATGGCGAGAAATCCGCGCAGGTGCGTCAGGGTTCGTTCGGCCGCAGTTGTTGATGGGCCGCGTGCCACCGGAAATTCTGCGCGACCGTGACCGCGCAGCAGGTCTTGCATGCTTCCCGGTAGGTGCGGCATCCGCGGCGGGGCTTGCTGCGGAGAGTTCGCCCCCGCCGAGTTGCACAGCCCACATCGCGTCGTTGGAAGACGACTGAACGCCTTGAGAGGAACTGCGGCTCTCGTGGTTCTCAGCCGACTGGCATCCAGGTCATGTCGACGGAGACGACGTCGCTGACGGCGGCCATCCTGGTGAATCCGGGCAGGTCGGTGGCTTTGGCGTTGGCTGCTTCGGCCTGTTCGAGGCTGTCGTAGATCCAGACGTCGGTCCAGAGCCCGTCGTCGCCTTTGGCGATGACGGGGGCGCTGATGAAGCCTGGGACGGCTGCGGCGACGTCGGCCACGGCTCCTGGTCGGCTGGCGAGGAACTCCTCCTCTTGACCGTCATGGACGCGGATGTGGACGAACTCGACCAGGTGTTGCTTCATGTTGTCCTCCTAATAGTGTGTCCGATTAGGACTGTGCAGGGGATCGATCCTCAAACGAGGTGACGGGTTCGATGGCCGTCAGCCAGCCGTGCACCTCACGGCTGGTGCGCATGCCACTCTCGATGGCGCCATCGATGAAGCCGGCCCAGCCGTTGGCGTAGTCAGAACCGGCGAGGAAGATGCGGCCTTCAGGGCGTTGCAGTTCGGCGAGGGATTCGGTGAGCTGGCCCGAGCGCTGCATGGGCCAGGTCTCGCCGGAGAGATCGTCGTGGACCCAGTCGTGGCTGGCGACATCGAGTACCTCGACGTCCGGCAGCCATTGCCGCAACGCGTCCTGGACTGCGGTCGGATCGCTGCCGTCGAGCTCGCGGCTGTCCGAGCCGAAGGCGACCACGATCGTCTCGCCGTTGTCGACGTATTCGACTTGGCACAGGGTGAGTGGTCCGGAGCTGGGCGAGAGCGCGACGAAGGGTTCGTACTCGCCACGCAGCCGTGCCCAGACCTTCACGCCCCGAGAGGTCTGCCCCTGCTGGGCGGCGCGGCGCTTGCCCTCGGCCAAGGGCGGTTCGAAGGTGACCGAGTCCAGTACGTTGAGCGGCAGGGTGACCACCACAGCGCCCGCGGTCAGGTGTGAGCCGTCGTCGAGTGCGAGACGTGCCTCGGTGTCGTCCTGCTCAATGGAGATCACACGCGCGCCGGTGCGGATCTCAGCTCCGGAATCGGCAGCCATCGCCTCAGCGAGGCCACGGGTGCCGCCAACGATCTTGTAAGTGGCGCACGCCTCGAAGTTGAGCTGCCAGCTTCCCCCGGTGAGCGCCACCCAGCGCAGGGCTTGGGCGTAGCCGCCGTTCTCGGTAGGGCCGTTGAAGTTCGTCGCCCACATGCCCTCGACGGCGTCGAACTCCTCGGGGGTGAGGTCGAGCTGTTCGAGCTTGGTCCGGATGCTGAGCTTGTCGATCTCGGCGAGCCGGTCGCCCCCCTGAAGCGGCTGGTACGGGTGCGGGAAGTGCTCGAGGGCCTGCGTGGTGCTGCCGGTCATGCCGCGGTCGATGATGGCGAGCAGGTCCTCGGCGGTGCCGCTGCGACGCTCGCCGCCGCTGATCCAGTAGCCGTGGACCGGTGTGGGGGAGGGCGTGGTGTCGAAGCCGTACCGGGTCATCTCAGCCCACACGTGCGGCTGGACCCAGTGCACCCAGGTTCCGCCCATCTCCAGGTCCCGGCCGAACCGGAAGTCGGTCCAAGTTCGGCCGCCGATGCGGTCGCGGGCCTCCAGGACCAGCACCCGATGGCCCTGCCGCCGCAGCTCGCGCGCGGTGGTGAGGCCGGCGAAGCCGGCACCTACGACGATGACGTCGGCGTCGTGCGTGGGGGACAAGGTTCTCCTCGGTGACGTGGATGAGGTCAGGCGTTCGGCAGTCGTGGGCCCGTTTCGGCTGCAGGGTCGGCGGAGGCTGCGGCAGGTGGTTGGTCCTCACGGCGGTTTCTGCCGATCGTCACTCCGATGAGCAGCACGGTGGGGACGGTGAGGATGAGCGATATCGCGGTGGCCGGTGCGCCGCCGGTGAGCAGGTCGAAGTTGGCCAGCACGAGAGTGGCGAGTCCAGTCGTGAGGACTGCGGCGAGCACCGGGGCGATGAGGGTGTGCCACAGGCGAGTGTCCAGCTGGGTTCGGCGGAAGAAGACCACGACCGAGACAGAGGTCAGGAAGTAGAGAACGAGCAGTCCGAGGATCGCCACACCGCTGCCCCAGGAGAACAGGGTGAGCACTGGGTCGAGTCCGAGGACGGCGAACGGCAGAACCAGAAGCAGGGCGAGCGCGGTCTGCAGCCCGCTGGCCACGAACGGCGCGCCCTGACGGTTAGTCCGTGAGACGACCGAGGGCAGTGCTCCTGTTCGCCCGAGCGAGTGCACGTAGCGGTTGGAAGCGTTGTGGAAGGCGAGGAGTCCGGCCAACAGCGAGGTCGCCATCAGCACACCGGAGGCGGTTCCCGCCCAGCCGCCGAGCGCTTGCGTCACCGCGGAGAAGACCAGTGTTGTGCTGTCTTCGCTCGCGAGCGCTTGACCGGCTTGCTCGACGATGCGGCTGGGGCCGTAGGAGCTGACCACCATCCAGGAAACGAAGGCGAAGAACAGGGCGATGATGCCAACGGAGAGGTAGGTGGCCCTGGGGATGGTGCGGGCCGGGTCCTTGGCTTCGGCGGAGTAGATCGCGGTGGATTCGAAGCCGAACATCGACGCGATCGCGAAGGTCAGGGCGACGCCGGGCGCACCGGTCAGCAGAGCCGTGGGCGAGAAGCTGGCGGTGGGGGCCAGTCCTTCGGGGCCGCCGCCGGCAACCAGGGTGACCAGGGCGAAGGCGAGCAGGATCGCCATCTCCGCGCCGACCAGCACGGCGAGGAACCGGGCGCCGAGGTCGATGTTGAGCGATCCGAGCAGCTGCACCAGCAGCATCGTGACCACCGCGCACGCCCACCACGGTGGGGCGATGTGCAGGTAGACCTCGGCCAAGCCGGACACGGCTGCGCCGTAGAGCCCGTACATGCAGGCTTGCACGGTGTTGTAGGCCCACAGGGCCAGCAGTGCCGAGCCGGTGCCGAGCCTCGGGCCGAGGGCACGACCGATGTAGGCGTAGAAGGCGCCACCGGCGGTGATGTGGCGGCTCATGGCGATGAAACCGACTGCGAAGAGCGTGGTGATCAGACCGACCACCAGGTAGGCGGCCGGGGCGCCGGCACCGTTTCCCAGGCCGACGGCCAGCGGTAGCGCGCCGCCGATGCCGGTCAGCGGGGCCTGGGCGGAGAGGACGAAGAACAGGATGCCGGCGACGCCGATCGCGCCACGGCGCAATTCGCGGTTTCGCTCATCGCTCGCGGTGGGCGCGGCCTCGTTGCCGCGCACGGGCTGGGACATGGTGGCTCTCCGAAGAGGTATGTCCGTATCCGGACGGATTGTTGAGAGTCGGTCGAGGAGCCCCGCTCTGCACTGAGGTTGCTGGGACGACGAGGAGTCCCAAATTGTCCAATTGGACAGATGTGGCGGATGGCACACAGCATGCACCCGAGATGCAAACTGGTCAAGTGGACAGTTCGACTTGTGCTCGGAGAGGATGACCGCGTGGCGATCAGCGGGCAGGGTGATGGGCCGTGTGAGGGTGTATCCAGGGCCGGCCGGTGATCGCGTGGTCCGGGTGTTGTGGAGAGCAGGGACGATGACGAATGACGGGACGGCGCGTTCCGGACGGGGTTACGGCAAGGGGCGGCACGCGCTCCTGGAGGCAGCGGTGCAGGTGGTGGCCCGTCGGGGACTGCGGAACCTGACCTATCGCGCTGTGGCCGAACAGGCCGGCGTCGCGCACGGGCTCGTCGTCCACCACTTCGGCACTCGCGATGCGCTCTTGGCGGCGGCACTGGAGTTCTCGCTGGCCAACAGCGTCGGTGCGATGAGCGCCAAGCCCGGAAGTGGAGACATGGACGCTCTGTTCGCCGGGCTGGTCGACTTCGTCGGGACCAATCCCGATGACCAGGCCTTCCAGTACGAGCTGATCCTCGAAGCGCGTCGACGGCCGGAGTTCAAGCAGCGGGTCGAGCGGCTCTACGACGCCTACCGGGAGGAGCTCTCCACGGAGCTCGATGCGGCCGGGATCGTCCCGGACGACGCGCTCGTCCACCTCGTTTTCGCGGCCCTCGACGGGGTGGTCTTCCAATTGCTGTGCCTCGGCGACCGCAAGGCCGCGCTGGCCGGAATCGAAAGGCTGCGCGAGCTGCTGCGCTCCCTCGGTTAGCTCTCGTTGCAGAGCCTCCGTCTTGGAACACCTGGCTGAACGAGCTAACCGCTTCGTGTCCAGATCACAAGCCCTGTCACCGATACTGGGCAGGGCAGGTTGGGTGAACAAGGCGTCCCCTCGGGCGAGACCGATCGTCGGCCGGAGTCCTTTGGTGACGTAGGCGTAGAACGCCCCGGCGTCGACGACGTGATGGCTCATGGCCGCGTGGCCGACGCTGAACACGACCAGCACGAGGGCCACGATCGCGTACGCGAGCGGCACACCCGGGCCGTTGCTGATCGACAGCATGACCGGTAACGCGCCTCCGATGGAGGTCAACGGTGCGGCGGCGGCCACCACCATGAACACGATGCCGGCAACCCCGATGGATCCGCGCAACTCACGGCTTCTCGCGGCCTCCGCGGTTCTCTCAGTCATGGCAGCACGCTCCGGTGTTTTCGGGGGAGCGGGACTGGCAGTGCGCACTGGCGCTCGGGGGGACGTCCAGGGCGGGGTTGCGGTCGAAGAAGCCGACGGGCTTGAGCTTGAAGCCGGTGTAGTCCACCGGCATGATCGGCCAGTCCTCCGGGCGGGGGAAGTGGGTGAGCCCGAAGGTGTGCCAGACGACCACGTCCTGGCCGTCGATGTCGCGGTCCTCGGCCACGTAGGCCGGCAGGCCCGCGCCACCTGGGTGCTGGTTGACGAAATCGCCTGCGGCGTAGCGCTCCGCGGGGTCGTAGCGGGTGACCCACAGGTGCTTGGTGGCGAAGGTGGCGCGGCGCTGGATCGGTGAGTCGTCGTCGGCGAGCAGTTCGGGGTTGCCCTCGGGGAGCAGCGCGTAGGCGACCGGGTCGCCGAGGCGGTTGCGGGAACCCGGGTTGGTGATGTGCCAGACGCGCCCGGCGCGGTTGTCGGCCAGGCGCTGGGCCTGCGACTCGGTGCGCAACGGCGTCCGGGTGTGGGTGAAGGCGTTGCCGCGCGGGTTGTCCGGACCGGTGGGCACCCGCTGCACGTTGATCTCCTCCACGGAGTTGTGGTGCCCGTCGACCATCATGTCCAGTCTCGCGGAGAAGAGGTGCTGGTGGTACGGAGCGCCGAGCCCGGGAGCGAGCTGCGAGGCGTACGGATTCGTCGTGTCGTTGCCGGGGCCGGGGTAGGCCGAGGTGAACACGACGCCGGTGGCCTTGGCCTCGCACTCGATGGTGCCGTCGAGGTAGAGGTACCAGTAGAAGCCGTAGTCGTAGTTGCCGATGGTGGTGAAGAAGGAGATCACCATGCGGCGCTGCCTGCGGGTCTCCGAGGAGCCGGCCCACAGGTCGGTGTGCTTGAACAGCACCCCGAAGTCCTCCTCGTGCATGCAGATCGCGTTGCGCAGCACGCGCGGGTGGCCGAACTCGTCGGCGATGACGGCGTCGAGGTAGGTGATGTCGCCCAGGCAGTCGCAGCCGAGCTCTAGGGCGTTGGCGTAGCGGCCGATCATGTATTCGCCGGTGTCGAAGTAGTTCTGCCAGGATCGCACCGGCGACGGGTCGGCGTAGGGGACGACCATCTCGGAGATCGATGCGCGGTGCACGATCGGGCGCTCGCGGTTGCCGTCGTGGAATGAGATCTGGTGCAGCACGAGGCCTTCGCGTGCGTCGAAGCCGATGCGCACGGACCATTTCTCCCATTCCAGCCTGTCGCCGTCCAGGGTGAAGCTGGGGCCTTCGGGCTGGATGATCTCAATCGGTTTCTGCGATGCCCGAAGTGGCCCTGTCTCAGCGGGATCGTCGAAGTTGCCGGACTCCTTGGGGACAGGAACTGGGCCGAGGTCGAGGACCTGCGTGACCGTGCGGTTGTCGACGTCGACGTAGCCGACGAGCCCGTCGATCGGATGCGCCCAGGCGTGGTCGGCCGGATGCTCTTGGAGGAAGGCCAGACCGCGCAGGATTCGGCGTCCGGTCTCCTCGGGGTAGCCGAAAACTCCCGCGGACAGGGGAGCGACACGGACTTTGGCGACGTCCAGATCGCGCGCGGCCAGCGCCTGAAGCCAGCGTTCGTCTTCTGCGAGGATCTGCTCGACCAGCTCAAACTCCTGGTCGAGCACTGGAAGTTGACCGTCGGTGGCCGGATCCAGCAGGGTTTCGCGCTGGATCGACTCCGACGTCAGTGAGATGACGACATCCCGGCCGCCGGAAGCCGCCACGTCGTGCAGCAGCACCCGCACGAGACGATCGGGCTGTTCCTGACCGTAGAGGGCCTCTTTCGAGGGCTCTTCCAATCCCAGGTAGACCACGCGGGCGGTATCTGGCAGGAACCCGGTGTTGTCGAGGATCTTCCTCGCGCACGTGATTTCCTCGGCGGAGAGCCGCTCAAGCGGGTGAGGAGATGCGGTCGCAGAGTGGGGTGACATCATTGACTCCCTTTTTCTACATGCGTAGACAGAAGGGTGAGGCATTGATACCGCGTGCACAAGGGGTAGCGGTCAGCCGATCGATAAAGTGGGACGGGTTCTTACAGAGGAGCTACGGTGCCGAAACTTGTTGACCACGAAGGGCGTCGTGCTCGCATCGTGGGTGCGACCTGGCGACTCATCGCCGAAAGAGGCATCGAGGGAGCCACGATGCGCGCGATCGCCGAGTCCATCGGGATGGCCAACGGTGCGCTCAAGCACTACTTCCCGGACAAGAACTCGATCATCCGCACGGCTTTCACCCACGTTTTTGACGCGACCAACGAGCGCGTGCGGGAACGTCTCCACGGTCGGACGGGGATGGCCGGCCTGCGGATCTTCTGCGAGGAGGTCATGCCGGTAGCTGACCTGACCGACCTCGAAGCTCGGGTGGTCTTGCCGTTCTGGCAGCGCGCGCTGGCCGACGCGGACCTGCGGCAGATCTACACCGACTCGATGGCGTTGTGGCGCGGCCAGATCATCGAATTTCTGCGTCAGGGCCGAGACAAGGGGTTTGTCAGTACGTCCACCCCGGACGACGTCGTGGCCGAACAGCTGCTAGCCATGCTCAACGGGCTTCAGTCGCTGGCATTGCTCGACGCGGCATCGGGCACGGCGGACGTGCAGCGACGCACGATCGAAGCATTCCTGAGTTCGTTGGAGCAGCGCTAGCCCTGGGCGTGCTGGAACTTCAGCAGGGCCTCGATGGTGGCGGTTCGGTGGCGGCGGGCGGCGAGTTCAACCTCGATCGGGTCGGCTTCGCTCTCGATCAGCGCGATGAGTTCGGCGTGTTCGGCGACCGACTCGACCGCGCGGCCGGGGACGAAGCTGAACGTCGAGTTGCGCAGCATCCGCAGCCGGCTCCACCCCCGGTGCACCAGGTCGATCAGGTGTTCGTTGGGGCAGTGCAGGAACAGGGCTGAGTGGAACTCCTCGTTGAGCTCGGTGAATCGGCGCGGGTCGAAGTGCTCCAGGGTGTCGCGCATGCGGTCGTTGATGGCGTGCGCCTTGGCGAGGTCCTCGGCGGTGAGCAGGGGAGCGGAGAACCCGGTGGCGGCGCCTTCGACGACGGCGAGGGTCTGCATGGTGGTCACGTACTCGCCCTCGTCGACCAGGGCGACCTGCGCGCCGATGTTCTTCTCGTAGGTGACCAGCCCTTCGGCCTCCAGGCGGCGGATGGCCTCGCGAACCGGGACGGTGCTCACGCCGAGCTCAGTGGCGAGTTGGCTGAGAACCAAGCGGTAGCCGGGGGTGAAGCGGTGCGAGACGATCCGGTCGCGGAGCCACTCGTAAGCCAGCTGCGACTTGCTCGTGGTAACGCTTTCGGCCGGTGCATCGCTAGTCATGGGTCCTCGTTTCGGTGAAGTGGCGCTTCATTTTGCCTGACCTGTGTTCGTTTCCGGAGGGGCGCGCCGATTCAGCGTTGTGATCGCATATGTCATCGTATACGATCCTGCGGCATGACGTCCGATGCAGTTCCTCCGCCGGCTGACGGCCTCGCGCACCACCCGCTCGTCGGGCGGCCGGGCAAGGTCATCGCGCTGCACCTGAACTACCCGTCGCGGATCGCCCAGCGCGGCCGCGCGCCGTCGAGACCCTCGTACTTCCTCAAGACCGTGACGTCGCTGGCGACCAGCGGCCAGACCGTCGAGCGACCGCCCGGAACCGAGCTGCTGGCCTTCGAAGGCGAGATCGCGCTGATCATCGGCACGACCGCCCGCCAGGTCTCGCGCGAGGACGGCTGGTCGCACGTCGCCGCCGTGACCGCCGCCAACGACCTCGGCGTCTACGACCTCCGCTCCGCCGACAAGGGCTCCAACCTGCGTTCCAAGGGCGGCGACGGCTACACCCCGCTGGGCCCGGCGAGCATCCCGGCCGAGCAGGTCGATCCGGCGTCGCTGCGCGTGCGCACCTGGGTCAACGGCGAACTCGCCCAGGACGACTCCTCGGCGACCGTGGTCTTCCCGTTCGGCGAGCTGGTCGCCGACCTCTCGCAGCTGATCACCCTCGAACCCGGCGACGTCGTGCTCACCGGCACCCCGGCCGGGTCGTCGGTGGTCGGGCCCGGCGACGTCGTCGAGGTCGAGGTCGACGTTCCCGGCACCGAGCACAGCACCGGACGGCTGCGCACCAGCGTCGTCGAAGGCTCCGGGCCGCTGCCGGAGTTCAGCGCGCAACCGTCGGTCGACGACGTCCAGCGGGCCGAGGCGTGGGGCAGCCGCGACGCCGCCGGGCTGGAGCCGCCGTTCGAGCTCACCGAGGACCGCATCGCCAAGCTGCGCCAGGTGGCCGTGGCGACGCTGTCGGCGCAGCTCCGAAAGCACGGTTACAACCAGCTGTCCATCGACGGCGTGCGCACCGACAAGCCCGGCAGCAAGATCATCGGTCGAGCTCGCACGCTGCGCTTCGTGCCCGCGCGCGAAGACCTCTTCCGCAGCCACGGCGGCGGGTACAACGCGCAGAAGCGGACCTTCGACTCGCTGAAACCCGGAGACGTGCTGGTGGTCGAGGCGCGCGGCGAGCGCGGCAGTGGCACCGTCGGCGACATCCTCGCCTTGCGCGCGCAGGTGCTGGGCGCGGCCGGGATCGTCACCGACGGGGGAGTGCGCGACCACAGCGCGGTCAAGGACCTCGACATCCCCACCTTCTCCGGCGGCCCGCACCCGGCCGTGCTCGGGCGCAGGCACGTGCCGTGGGACAGCGACATCACCGTGGCCTGCGGCGGGGCGACCGTGCAGCCCGGTGACGTCATCGTCGGCGACGACGACGGCGTGCTCGTCGTCCCGCCCGCGCTGCTCGATCAGGTGCTCGACGCCGCGATCGAGCAGGAGGCCGAGGAGGAGTGGATCGCCGCCCGCGTCGCCGAAGGCGCGGCCGTGGACGGGCTGTACCCGCTGACCGGAGAGTGGCGCCGCCGCTACGACGCCGAGCGCGACCAGGAAGGAACCCGATGACGAACTGGCGTACCCGACCCGAGCAGTTGACGGGATCGATCGCTCCGGTGATCACCCCGTTCACCGCCGACGGCGAGGTGGACCACGCCTCGCTGGCGAACCTCGTCCAGTGGCAGCTCAAGCAGGGGTCCGACGGGATCTCCATCGGTGGTTCCACCGGTGAGCCCAGCGCGCAGACCATCGACGAGCGCGCCGAGGCGATCCGCACCGTGCTCAAGGCCGTCGACGGCCGGGCACCGGTCGTTCCGGGCACGGGTTCGGCGAAGCTGGACGAGACGATCGAGCTCACCGGCGCTGCCTACGACGCGGGTGTGGACGCGGCGCTGATCATCACGCCGTACTACGCGAAGCCGACGCAGGAGGCGCTCTACGTCTGGTACTCCACGGTGGCCGAGGAGTACCCGGACCTGCCGATCATCGCCTACAACGTGCCGACCCGGACCGCGGTGGAGATCGCGCCGGAGACCGTCGCCCGGCTGCACCGCGATGTGCCGAACTTCGTGGGCATCAAGGAGACCACGAAGGACTTCGAGCACTTCTCGCGGGTGATCAAGGCCGCGGGCCGGGATCTGCTGGTGTGGTCCGGGATCGAGCTGCTGTGCCTGCCGCTGCTGGCGCTGGGCGGCACGGGTTTCGTCAGCGCGACGGCCAACATCGCGCCCGGGGCGACGAAGCGGATGTACGAGGCCTTCCACGCCGGTCGGATGGACGAGGCGCTGGACATCCACTACGGGCTGCACCCGCTGGTGGACCTGATCTTCGTGGAGACCAACCCGGCGCCGGTCAAGTGGGTGCTGGCCCAGCGCGGCCTGATCCGCTCCGAGCACGTCCGGCCGCCGCTGATCACGCCGACCGACGCGGGCAAGGACAAGATCCGCGCGCTGCTCGACGAGGGCGCCGATTACCTGTCGCCGGTCGAGGACACCGACACCATCGCCGGAGGGAACTGACATGACGATCCAGCACGTGCCGGCCGACCTGCCCAAGCGCATCCAGCACTTCATCGACGGCGAGTTCGTCGACAGCCTCGACGGTGACACCTTCGAGGTCCTCGACCCGGTATCCAACACGTCGTACCTGGAGGCCTCGTCGGGCAAGCAGGCCGACATCGACCGCGCGGTCTCGGCTGCCCGCAGGGCTTTCGACGAGGGCCCGTGGCCGGGGATGCTGCCGCGCGAGCGCGCCCGGATCCTGAACAAGATCGCCGACATCGTCGAGACCCGCAACGAGCGCCTGGCGGAGTTGGAGACCTTCGACACCGGGCTGCCGATCACGCAGGCGCTGGGTCAGGCGAAGCGGGCGGCGGAGAACTTCCGGTTCTTCGCGGACCTGATCGTCGCCCAGGCCGATGACACCTACAAGGTGCCGGGCAAGCAGGTCAACTACGTCAACCGCAAGCCCAAGGGCGTGGCCGGGTTGATCACGCCGTGGAACACGCCGTTCATGCTGGAGAGCTGGAAGCTGGCGCCCGCCTTGGCCTCCGGCTGCACGGTGGTGCTCAAGCCCGCCGAGTTCACGCCGCTGTCGGCCGGGTTGTGGCCGGAGATCTTCCGCGAGGCCGGAGTTCCCGACGGCGTGTTCAACATCGTCAACGGGCTCGGCGAACAGGCCGGGGACGCGCTGGTCAAGCACGAGGATGTTCAGCTGATCTCGTTCACCGGGGAATCGGCGACCGGCAAGCTGATCTTCGCCAACGCCGCCCCGACGCTCAAGGCGCTGTCGATGGAGCTGGGCGGCAAGAGCCCGGCGGTCGTGTTCGCCGACGCCGACCTGGACGCGGCGATCGACTCGACGGTGTTCGGCGTGTTCTCGCTCAACGGTGAGCGCTGCACGGCCGGGAGCCGGATCCTGGTGGAGCGCGGCATCTACGACGAGTTCGTGCGCCGGTACGTCGAGCGCGCGAACAACGTCAAGGTGGGCGATCCGCACGACCCGGCCACCGAGGTCGGCGCGCTGGTGCACCCCGAGCACTACGAGAAGGTCACCAGCTACATCGAGATCGGCAAGACCGAGGCGAAGCTCGCCGCGGGCGGCGGACGCCCGGAGGGCCTGGAAGCGGGCAACTACGTGCAGCCGACGGTGTTCGTAGATGTGCCTCCGACGGCGCGGATCTTCCAGGAGGAGATCTTCGGGCCGGTCGTGGCGATCACCCCGTTCGACAGCGACGAGGAAGCATTGCAGCTAGCCAACGGTGTGAAGTACGGGCTGGCCGCGTACGTGTGGACCTCGGACCTGGAGCGCGCGCACACCTTCGGGCAGCGCGTCGACGCCGGGATGGTCTGGCTGAACTCGCACAACGTCCGCGACCTGCGCACCCCGTTCGGCGGTGTGAAGGCCTCCGGGCTCGGGCACGAGGGCGGCTACCGGTCGCTGGACTTCTACTCCGACCAGCAGGCCATGCACATCTCGCTGGCACCCGTCCACACCCCGAAGTTCGGCGCCTGACGACTGAAGTGAAGGAGCGTTCAACGATGAGTGCCGACCTCACCCCACCGGACATCCTGCGTTGCGCGTACCTCGACCTGGTGGTCACCGACCTGGCCAGGGCGCGGGAGTTCTACGTCGACGTGCTCGGCCTGGTGGTCACCGAGGAGGACGACGAGGCGATCTACCTCCGCACGCTGGAGGAGTTCATCCACCACAACCTCGTGCTGCGCAAGGGGCCGGTGGCCGCCGCGGCGGCGTTCGCCTACCGGGTGCGGACCCCGGAGGACGTGGACCGGGCCGAGGAGTGGTTCGCCGCGCGCGGCTGCCGCACCGAACGCCGCGCCGACGGATTCGCCAAGGGCATCGGTGATTCCGTCCGGGTGACCGATCCGCTCGGGTTCCCGTACGAGTTCTTCCACGAGGTGGCCCACGTCGAGCGGCTGGCCTGGCGCTACGACCTGTACACCCCGGGCGCGCTGGTGCGCCTGGACCACTTCAACCAGGTCACCCCCGACGTGCCCAAGGGCCGGGAGTACTTGGAGGACTTGGGTTTCCGCGTCACCGAGGACATCCAGGACGCCGACGGAACGACCTACGCGGCCTGGCTGCGGCGCAAGGACACCGTCCACGACACCGCCCTGACCGGCGGCGACGGGCCGCGGCTGCACCACATCGCCTTCGCCACCCACGAGAAGCACAACATCCTGTCGATCTGCGACAAGCTCGGCGCGCTGCGCATGTCCGACGTCATCGAGCGCGGACCAGGCCGCCACGGCGTGTCCAACGCCTTCTACCTCTACATCCGGGACCCCGATGGGCACCGGGTGGAGATCTACACCCAGGACTACTACACCGGCGACCCCGACAACCCCGTCGTGACCTGGGACGTCCACGACAACCAGCGCCGCGACTGGTGGGGCAACCCCGTGGTCCCGTCCTGGTACACCGAGGCCTCCCCGGTGCTGGACCTCGACGGCAACCCGCAGCCGCTCAAGGTGCGCACGGACTCCAGTGAAATGGCCGTCACCGTCGGCGCCGATGGCTTCTCCTACACCCGCAAGGGCGACGAGGAAAAGGGCTTCAAGTTGGGAACCTCGCTATGAGCGCGGCAGAGCGTGACCTCCTCGGGCGCACTCCCACCGAACTGTTCGTGACCGGCAAGTGGATTGCCGGCAGCGGCGGAACCTTCCCGGTGCACGATCCCGCGACCGGTGATGTGATCGCCGAGGTCGCCGACGCCACCGCCTCGGACGGCGCTGCCGCGCTGGACGCCGCTGTCGCCGCACAGCAGGACTGGGCCCGCACCGCGCCTCGCCGCCGAGCTGAGATCCTGCGCCGCACCTTCGATCTGGTGCAGGAGCACGCTGACGACCTCGCGCTGCTGATGACCCTGGAGATGGGCAAGCCGCTGCGGGAGGCGCGCGGCGAGGTCGGCTACGGCGGGGAGTTCCTGCGGTGGTTCAGCGAGGAAGCCGTCCGCATCGACGGCCGCTACGGCCCCAGCCCCGAGGGCACCGGCCAGATGGTGGTGACCCACCGGCCGGTCGGCCCGTCGTTGCTGATCACGCCGTGGAACTTCCCGCTGGCGATGGCGACCCGCAAGATCGCACCGGCCCTGGCGGCGGGCTGCACCGTCGTGATCAAACCGCCCGCCTTGACTCCGCTGACCACCCTGATGCTGACTCGCCTGCTGGAGCGGGCGGGAGTGCCGGAGGGCGTGGTCAACGTGGTGACGACGTCGAAGTCCGGGGCCCTGTGCGGGCCGCTGATCAGCGATCCGCGGTTGCGGAAGCTGTCGTTCACCGGTTCCACCGAGGTCGGCGTCCGGCTGCTGGAGCAGGCGGCCGGGGGAGTGCTGCGCACCAGCATGGAACTCGGCGGCAACGCGCCGTTCCTGGTCTTCGACGACGCCGACCTGGACGCGGCGGTCGACGGCGCGTTGGCCGCCAAGTTCCGCAACATCGGGCAGGCCTGCACCGCCGCCAACCGGTTCTACGTCCACGAGACCGTTGCGGAGGAGTTCGGCCGGCGCGTCACCGAGCGCGTCGCGGGAATGCGGACCGGACGCGGCACTGACGACGGCGTCGACATCGGGCCGCTGATCGAGCGCAAGGCGGTCGACAGCGTCGCAGCCCTCGTCGACGACGCGGTCGACCGGGGCGCGCGCGTCCGCACCGGCGGGTCCAGGGGAGAGGGTCCAGGCACCTTCTACCTGCCGACCGTGCTCACCGACGTGCCACCGGATGCGGAGGTGATGCGGCAGGAGATCTTCGGACCGGTGCTGCCGGTCGCCACCTTCTCCTCGGAGGAGGAGGCGATCGAGCTGGCCAACTCGACTCCCTACGGCCTCGTCGGCTACGCCTACACCCGTGACACCCGCCGCGGTCAACGCCTGATCGAGGAGATCGAGACCGGGATGATGGGACTCAACGTCGGGGTCGTCTCCAACGCAGCCGCGCCCTTCGGCGGAGTCAAGCAGTCCGGTCTCGGCCGCGAGGGCTCCCGGGAAGGGATCCAGGAATACCTGGAAACCAAGTACACCCTGATGCCCAACCCCTACGCGTGAGGCCTGTTCCCACTGCGGAAGAACCGACTTTCTCGCAATGTCGTGAGGAGAGATCGTGCAGTTCCACCACCACGGCTACGTTTCGGGTGATCCCCGCGTTCAGCCGGCTGCCGGGACCGGTGTGGATCGTCCAGCTGAGCTTCCCGACGAGGTCGACGTCCTCATCGTGGGCAGCGGTCCTGCGGGGATGATCGCCGCCGCGCAGCTCGCCCAGTTCCCGCACATCGTGACGCGCGTGGTCGAACGTCGCCCGGGACGGCTGGAGATCGGGCAGGCCGACGGCATTCAGGCGCGCAGCGTCGAGACGTTCCAGGCGTTCGGGTTCGCGGGCCGGATCACCGAAGAGGCCTACCGGATCACCGAGATGTGCTTCTGGGCGCCGGATCCGGACAACCCCGAGAACATCGTCCGGACCTCGCGGGCTCCCGACGACGCGACGGGCGTCAGCGAGTTCCCGCACCTGATCGTCAACCAAGCCCGGGTGCTGGACTACTTCGCCGAAGCGGCTCGCAACGCCCCGGCCAGGATCGAACCCGACTACGGTTACGAGTTCCTCGGCCTCGACGTCGCCGACGGGGGAGACCACCCAGTGACCGTCACGCTGCGGCGCAGCGCGGGCGAGAACGAAGGTGAGCAGCGGATCGTGCGCGCCAAGTACGTGATCGGGTGCGACGGTGCTCGCAGCGGGGTGCGGGAGTCGATCGGCCGTCAGCTGATCGGTGACCAGGCCAATCACGCTTGGGGCGTGATGGACGTGCTGGCCGAGACCGACTTCCCCGACATCCGCACCAAGTGCGCCATCCAGTCCCACGACGGCGGCAGCATCCTGCACATCCCCCGCGAGGGCAACCACCTGTTCCGGATGTACGTCGACCTGGGCGAGGTCTCCGCCGACGACCACGGCAAGGTCCGCGAGACCACGCAGGAGGAGGTGGAGGCGCGCGCCAACCGCATCCTGCACCCCTACGCGCTGACGGTGAAGCACGTCGGCTGGCGCAGCGTCTACGAGGTGGGGCACCGGTTGGCCGACAAGTTCGACGACGTGCCGGCCGAGCTCGTGGGCACCCGCACCCCGCGGGTGTTCATCACCGGCGACGCGTGCCACACGCACAGCGCCAAGGCCGGTCAGGGCATGAACGTCTCCATCCAGGACGGGTGGAACATCTCTTGGAAGGTCGCGCACGTTCTCGACGGGCGTGCCCCTGAATCGCTGTTGGACACCTATTCGGCGGAACGCCAGGTGATCGCGCAGAACCTGATCGACTTCGACCGGGAGTGGTCGAGCATGATGGCCGCCAAGCCCGAGGAGCTCGGCGAGCCCAACACGCTGGCGGACTTCTACGTCAAGACCGCCGAGTTCCCCGCGGGACTGATGACGCAGTACCAGCCCTCGCTGATCACCGCCGAGGCCACGCACCAGGAGCGGGCGGCCGGCTTCCCGATCGGCAAGCGCTTCAAGTCCCACGCCGTGACGCGGGTGTGCGACGCCAACTCGGTGCACCTCGGTCACCACCACCGCGCCGACGGGCGCTGGCGGATCTACGTCTTCGCCGACCGCCCGCGGGAGGGACAGCACTCGAAGGCGCGGGATTTCGCCGAGTGGATCACCGGATCACCGCAGTCCCCAGTGGTGGCTCACACGCCTGCGGAGGCCGACGTCGACGCCTTCTTCGACGTCAAGGTGATCTACCAGCAGGACTACACGGCCGTCGATCTCGGTTCGGTGCCCCGGGCGTACCTGCCGAAGGTCGGTCCCTACGAGGTCGTCGACTACGAGAAGGTCTACGCCGCGGACCCCGCGAACGACATCTTCGACGCGCGCGGCATCGACCGCGACGGCGCGCTCGTCGTCGTTCGCCCGGACCACTACGTCGCCCACGTGCTGCCGCTGGAGGCCACCGGGGAACTCGCGACGTTCTTCGCCGGCGCACTCGATACCAAGCGAAGCGTCGGCGTCTGAGGGCCGGTCAGTAAAGAATGGAGTAGCCAATGTTCGCGAAGGCCGACGACCTTGTGATGGTCATTCAGCCCGAGACCGGCGGCACCGAGATCAAGGACCCGGCCACCGGTGAAACCGTCGGCCGAGCCCCGGAACACGCCAGGGCGCACCTGGATTCGGCTGTTGACGCCGCCCGCGCGGCTCAGCCCGGGTGGGACGCCCTGGGCCACGCCGAGCGCAGCTCCTACCTCAACCGTGCGGCACAGGCTGTCGAGGACAACGCGGAAGCCCTCGCGGAGCTGTTGTCCAGGGAGCAGGGCAAGCCGCTCAACGGGCCCAACGCGCGTTTCGAAGTTGGCGCGTGCGCGGCGTGGCTGCGCACCACCGCCTCGTTCGAACTCGAACCGGAGGTGGTGGCCGATGGCGCGGAACTGCACTACCGCCCGTTCGGTGTCGTGGGTGCGATCGGGCCGTGGAACTGGCCCATGATGATCAGCGTCTGGCAGCTGGCCCCGTCGCTGCGGATGGGCAACACGGTGGTGCTCAAGCCGTCGGAGTACACGCCGCTTTCGGTGCTCGCCCTCGCGCACGTGCTCAACACCGCGCTCCCCGATGATGTGCTGCACGTGGTCTCGGGTGGGCGTGAGATCGGCGAGGCGCTGGTCGCGCATCCGCACATCGACAAGCTCATGTTCACCGGCTCCACCGAGACGGGCAAGGCCATCATCCGGTCCTCCGCGGACACCGTGAAGCGGCTGACCCTAGAACTCGGCGGCAACGACGCAGGCATCGTGCTGCCCGACATCGATCCGGCGAGCATCGCTGAGGATCTTTTCTGGGGCGCGTTCATCAACACCGGTCAGACCTGCGCGGCTCTCAAGCGCCTGTACGTCCACGAGACCGTCTACGACGACGTCGTCGAGGCCCTGGCCGGGCTCGCGGCCGCCATGCCGATGGGCGTCGGCCTCGACGAGAGCAACGTACTCGGACCGGTGCAGAACAAGGCCCAGTACGACATCGTCACTGAGCTGGTCCAGGCGGCGAAGGACGACGGCGCCCGCATCGTCGTCGGCGGTAATCCGGTCGAGGATCAGCCCGGGTACTTCTACCCGACGACGCTCGTTGCTGACATCGACGACAAGAACCCGCTCGTCGCGCGAGAGCAGTTCGGTCCGGTCCTGCCGATCATCAAGTACTCGTCGGTTGACGAAGCTGTGGCGATGGCCAACGGACTCGACGTCGGGCTGGGAGCATCTGTCTGGTCCTCCGACCAGGAGAAGGCGCACTCGGTCGCCGTGCGCCTGCAGGCCGGCACAGTGTGGATCAACAAGCACGGCGCTGTGGACCCACGCATCCCCTTCGGCGGTGCCAAGCAGTCGGGGTACGGCTTGGAGTTCGGAGTGGAAGGACTCAAACACCTCGGCCAGCCCCAGGTCATCAGCCACTGACCCGGCGGAACATCGGCCTGACACGCCCCTTGAGAGGAGCCGAGCATGAGTTCTCCCGCGGATCTCGTCGTGACCGGTGGCCGGATCTGGACCCAGGACCCTGGCCGGCCGTGGGCCGAGGCGCTGGCCGTGCGCGATGGGAGGATCGTCGCGGTCGGATCCGGTGCCGAGGCCGAAGCGTTCACCGGTCCGGAAACGCAGGTGCACGACGCCGGCGGTGCGATGATCATGCCGGGCCTGATCGACGGGCACGTGCACCTCAACCTCGGTGGCAGTCAGGCAGCGTTCGAGCTGCCGTTGGCGCCCACCGAGGGTCTGGACACGATCCTCGGCAAGGTCGGTGAGTGGGCGGCAGGCCTGGGGCCCGATGCCTGGGTGGTCGGCGGGATCGTCGGCAGCACTGTTTTGGACGGCCTCGCTGACGCCGCCGTTCTCGCGAGGCTGGACGAGGTGAGTGGTGGGCGGCCGGTGCTGCTGCGAGACGACAGCATGCACAACCGCTGGGTCAGTTCCCGCACCCTCCAATTGATGGGCGTCGGACCCGGTTCGGCGGATCCTGACGGCGGCCGGTATGTGCGCGACGGGAACGGCTGCTTGACTGGGGTGCTGCACGAGTCGGCGTCGGCGGAGGCCGAAGCCGCGTTCACCAGGTCGATCACCGATGTTCAGACCCGGACGGACAAGGCCGTCGCCACTGCCATCAAGACGCTCAACTCCTACGGGGTGACCTCGGCGCAAGAGGCCGCCACCATGCTCGGCTCGGCGCGAGCCCTCGCCGCTCTCGAATCGTCCGGCGGGCTCAATGCCCGGGTCGTGTTATCGATGCCGGTCCGGCCGTTCCTGGAGGAAGGCATCGTCGGCGAGGAGCTCATCGCCGAGGTCGCGGAGCTGCGTGGCGAGCTGGTCCGGCCGGACTTCGTGAAGATCGTCCTGGACGGTGTTCCGATGACGCGGACTACGGCCCTGCTCAGCCCCTACCGGTGCGGTCACGGCTCGGAACCAACGCAGGGGGAGATGTACTGGACGCTTGAAGACCTGGTGGCACAGTTGAAACGCTGCGCCGAGCTCGGGCTCGGTGCCAAGCTCCACGCCACCGGTGATGCCTCCGCGCGTCGCGTGCTCGACGCCGCCGAGCGGTTGCGGAACGAGACAGCCTCCGGCATTCGCCTGCAGATCGCCCACGCCGAGTTCGTCCACCCCGACGACGTGCCGCGCTTCGCGGAGGTGAACGTCGTCGCCGACCTCTCGCCCTACATCTGGTATCCGAGCGTGATCCAGGACAGCATCGCCGAACAGGTGGAGCCGAGGGTCGTCGAGTCCTCCTGGCCGATGCGCGACCTCGTCGACAGCGGCGCGGTCGTCGCTGCAGGTTCGGACTGGCCGTGCGCCGCACCGTCCCCCGACCCCTGGACCGGGCTGGAAACACTGGTGACACGGCGCAACCCGGACGAACGCTTCCCCGGCACGCTCAATCCCGGACAGAAGCTGACGCTGGAGGAAGCGATCGCAGCGTTCACCTCGAACCCCGCGGACGCCCTCGGCATCGGCGACATTGCGGGGAGGTTGGCGCCCGGTTGCTCAGCCGACTTCATCGTGCTGGACAGGAACCTCTTCGAGATCGACTCCGGTGACATCCACGCAACGCGGGTGCAGCGCACCTACTTCGCGGGCCGGCTCGTGCACAAGACGGACGGCTGAAGGGAAACCCCGCAGCACCGAGCATGCTGATCACCGCAACAGCGCCAGCTGCTGAACCGCGCTCCACGGTTACCTTCGAAGAGGTCGTCGAGCGAGAAGTTCCGGCAGTCGCACTGCTGCATCGTTCAGCCCGATGCCTCGTGCTCAACAGCCGTGGCGAGGATCGGAGCGAGACTGCTGACGAATGGAGCCGTTCTGGCAGCCCAGAAATCTGGCGCTGTTTCAGATCTTTGCGGTGAACAAGTCGGAGTGCAGCGAGGCGATCGGGCAATCAGTGACGCCGAGAAGCAGGTGGTCCAGTGCGGTCGGCACCACGCTCTTCCTGAGCACCGGCCCCAGCAGAAGGGTGTCGCGCGTACCGACGTCCCGGAGTAAGGGAGAGGGTGAGCGCAGGACCTTGACGACGGCGGTGTGGCGTTCGCCGCGACGCAGGACCAGCCAGTGGCCGGGTAGTAGGTCGTCGGCGCTCGGCGCCCACTCCTCGTGTGCGACCTCGCGGTTGTTCACGTACGCGCTGCAGGGCGTTGAGGTCGGCGGAGTGCGCGATCAGCCCGCGCCAGGTCAGCTCGTCAAGGGTGTGGTCACTCACGCGCCTAGTGTTTCGCGCACGTCCGCAAGCGGCCTTTAGACCCGTGCCCGGATACGGCCGTGCCCACCACGCCGGTAGGCGCTGAGGCTTCCGAACCGTCGACCAAGGACCGCCACGGCAGGTCCATCGCGGTCGAAACACCCGCCGACCGCTGCGGATGCCTTTTCGGCGACCTGCTCGCCCGCGTAGAGCCGGATCAGCGAGACCGAGTCGGTGAGGTCGATGCCGTTGTGCTCGCGGGCGATGCCCAGCACGCCAGTCAACCCCGCGGGGCCGCTCGCCGGCTGCGCGGGGTTGCGGGCCCCGAGCCGCCGGGCACTGGCAAGCACGACACCTTCGAGACCTCGCCGACGCACAACAGCGCCGCACCGCGGACGCCGTCGTCCAGGCAGATCACGTTGATGCAGAAGTGTGGAGAAGACCGGTGGGCTCGGGCATCACGGCGAGAAGCCCGGTGGTTTCCGATTCAGAGTGTCAACTTCTGCTGGTCACGCGCGATGAGCGCGAGGCAACCCAGGCTGAGCAATGAGACCGCGACGAGGTAAGCGGTGACCGGGGTGGAGGAGCCGGTGGTCGCGTAGAGCGCGGTCGCCAGCGTCGGGGCGATGCCACCGCCGAGGATCGAGCCGATCTGGTAGCCGAGAGAGGCGCCACTGTAGCGGACCCGGGTCGCGAACAGATCGGAGATCAGCGCGGCCAGCGGGCCGTAGGTCACACCCAGGAAGAAGGCCGCCCCCAGCACAGCGACAATGATCAGGGTCGCGTTTGCGGTGTCGACCAGCGGGAACAGGGCGAACATCCATGCAGACAATCCACACGAACCCAGCAAGAGCACCTTCTCACGGCCATGCCGGTCGGCCAGGCGGGAGGCCCACGGAATGACGACCAGCCACGCGGCCGCCCCGATCAGCGTGGTGGTCAGCATGGTGGTGCGCGAAAGCCCCAGCGTCTTTGTGCCGTAGGAGAGCAGGTAGGCCATGAAGAGGTAGCCGATGGTGTTGTTGCCGAGAAACCCGCCGGCGGCGAGCAATACCTGACGGGGGTGTTCCCGCAGCACCGTGATCAGCGGTAGCCGCTCGTCGTTGCCCTCGTCTTTGACCTTGGTGAACTCGGGACTCTCGTCGACGCTGAAGCGGATGGCCAGACCAACGACCACCAGCAGGGCGCTGAGCAGGAACGGGATTCGCCAGCCCCAAGCGGTGAAGGCGTCGCCGGGGAACACCCCGGTTGCGGTGAGGAAGACGACGTTGGCCAGCAGCAGACCGCCGGGCACGCCCATTTGCGGGAAACTGCCGTAGAAGCAGCGCTTCTCTGGTGGCGCGTGCTCGACGGCCATGAGCACGGCTCCACCCCACTCGCCACCGACACCGATGCCCTGCACGAACCGGAGCGCGACCAGCAGGATCGGCGCCCACACCCCGATGGTCTCGTAGGTCGGCAGCAGCCCGACCCCAGCCGTGGCCAGGCCCATGAGCAGCAGCGAGGTGACCAGCATCGATTTGCGGCCGATCTTGTCGCCGAAGTGCCCCATCACCACGCCGCCCAACGGCCGGGCGAGGAATCCGACGGAGAAGGTGGCGAACGCGGCGAGTGTTCCGGCGGTGGGAGAGAAGGCGGGGAAGAAGAGCGGACCGAAGACAATCCCGGCGGCCATCCCGTAGATGAAGTAGTCGTACCACTCGATCGCCGTGCCGACGAAGCTCGCCGACGCCACCTTCAACGGGCTGATCGGTCGTTCTTGCGCGCTGAGGCGCGTGCGCGTCGTTGCTGCCACGCGGTGCTCCTGAGGTGAGATGAGTGCACATACGGGGTGAACAGGCGCTACCGCCATGTTTGCTGGGGAGCTAGCGTGCCAGCCGTCACAAGCACGGGAAAAGAACGAAAACGCTGGGATATATATAAGCTGAGGTGATGAGTCGCTTGCGGTTCTCGCTTCGCCAACTGGAGTACTTCGTCGCAGTGGCCGAGTCCGGCACGCTGAGCGGAGCCTCGGAGAAACTGCTGGTCTCCCAACCCGGGCTTTCGCAAGCCTTGGGTGACCTGGAACGGGCGCTAGGCGTGCAGCTGGCGGTGCGCCGCAAGGCTCACGGTGTCACGCTCACCCCGACTGGAACGCAGGTCTTGCAGTACGCGCGCGATCTTCTGCGGCGTGCGGAGGATCTGGAGAACGTGGCGGCGGGCGGGGATACGCTCGCTGGCACGCTGTCGGTCGGCTGCTACGTGACGCTCGCGCCGACCGCACTGCCGCCGCTGATGCAGGAGTTCTGCGACCTGCACCCAGGGGTGACCATCGACTTCGTCGAAGACACTCAGGACGTGCTGCAGCGGCGACTGCGCCAGGGCGAACTGGACCTCGCTGTCCTCTACGACATGGCCATCGACCCGGAGATGGCGCGCACCGTGATCAGCACGGTGCATCCGCACGTCCTGCTGCCGGCGGATCACCGGCTTGCCCACGCCACCGAAGTCTCTCTCGTTGACCTGGCCGACGAGCCGTGCGTGCAGTTCGACGCCCCGCCGAGCTCGACCAACACCCACCGCATCTTCGAGCAGGCGGGCGTCGTTCCGAACGTGCGCTACCGGCCGACGACCTTCGAAACGACCCGTGCCCTCGTCGGCCGCGGCATGGGCTATGCCGTGCTGGTCCAGCGCCCGGAGAACAACCACACCTACGAAGGGCGTCCACTGGTGGTCAAGGAGATCGCCGAAGATGTCAGGGAGGAACGCATTGTGATCGCCTGGCCGAGGTCGATGACGTTGCACCGCCGCGCGCAGGCGTTCGTCGACTTCTGCCTCGAACGCCGGGCCGATTAGGGTGACCAGCGCCGAGCTCATCGCCCCGGTCCACGACGGACAGACAGGCCGTTTCTGCTTCGCCCATCTCCCAGGGAGCCAGGCCCACGAGTACGTCCAACGCCGGTGAGCCTGGTCAACCGAAGCCTGGACATGTCGTCGAGGGCGCGCATGGTGTGGGCCAGAAGAGGACCGGCATCCGGCGCGGTAGCCAGCAGCACCCGGTCGCCGGGGTTCAGTCCGCACCAGCGACGCACCGCCACGAGGGGTTGGAGGTAGGTGACGTCGGGGCGGTAGCGGGTGGCGACGATGACGGCGTCGATGTGTTCGTGGGTGCCGTCGGTCCAGGTGGCCTCGGTGGTGTTGAGGTGAGCGAAGAGGGTGCGGTGGTGGGGCTTTCCGGCTTCGATGGCAGCTTTGCAGGGGCGTTTGTCGGAGACCGGTGTGGTGGGGGTGTGCGTAGCCAGGGTCCGAGGGGCAGGATGTCGAGTCTGGTGGTGGCGGTCCACCAGTGCAGGTCGCTGCCGAGCAGCGTGGGGTTGGCGTAGCGCGGCCAGGAGCCGACGGGTTCGGCTCCTGCTTCCAGCACGACGGGCCGGAGGCCCTGGGAGCGCAGCGCGTGAGCGGCGGCGAGTCCGGACTGGCCGCCGCCGATGACGATGGCGTCGCGGAGGTTCACAGGGCACCTCTCATCGACCGTCGCCCTCACGGTGGGCGCCGGTGTGGGTGAGAGGGGATCAGGTCAGTCGTTGTCGCAGCTGCGGCGGCGTTCGAGGAAGACGGTGTCGCGCCAGACGCCGTGGTGCTGGGCGATGCGTTCGCGCAGTCCGACGGTGCGGAAACCGGCGGAGTAGTGCAGGGCGATGCTGGCGCGGTTCTCCGGGAAGACCGAGGTTTGCAGCGTCCACAGGCCGTCGGCGTCGGCGGCGGTGACCTGCTTGTGCAACAAGGATTTTTTGACGCCGCGGCCGCGGAAGTCCTCGCCGACGTAGGCCGATGTTTCCGCCACGCCCGAGTAGCAGTGCCGGTTGGACACGTGACTCGCGGCGGCCCATCCGGCGACCTGCCCGTCGACCTCGGCGACCCACCGGTGGTCGGGCAGCCACTTGGCCTCCAGCGACTTGCGCGGCGGGACGTCGGTTTCGAAGGTGGCGTGGCCGGTGGCGATGCCTTCGGCGTAGATGCGGCGCACCTCGGTCCAGTCGCCGGGTTGCAGCTGCCGGATGGTGACGTCCTCGGGGAGGTCGTCCGGGCAGCAGGGGCGGGCGACGACGCCCATGACCGCGTCGGCGGCGTGCGGCAGGCCGGTGCAGCATGCGGTGTTGACCGAGACGAAGGTGGTGGTGCGTTCCTTGTGCAGCAGGACGAACCCGACGTCGGCGAGCTTGCGCACGTGGTGCGAGCAGGTGGACTGGCTGATGCCCAGCTGTTCGGTCAAGGTGCCCACGCTGATCGTGCCGGCCGCCGCCACCGCGTGCAGCAGGCGGACGCGGGTGGGTTCGGCCAGGCACGCGAACCACTCGGCGTAGGTGGTCGCATCCTCTGCGGGCAGCAGTCCGGTCTCAGAAGCCGTCGTCGTCATGCCCTAAGTATCGACACACATCGATGGTTTCGTCAATCGATTCACGTCGATGAACCCGGCGTGGCGCTTCTGTTCGTCCTGTCGTGCGCAGAGGCAAGCATGGACAGGTGCGCATCGGCCGAGCAAGCCACTTCGCGGCACAGCGCTCTGACTTCCGCCGACGCCAGCTCACGCGCTCGATGAAGCCGGTTGAGCTCGATCGTTTGCGACTCTGGATCAATGGGTGTCCCGGCAGGCGCAGCCTGCGGCATCTTTGGCTTCGGTGATCGTGGTTCCCCGACCGGTGGCCTGTTCGGTGGGCGTGCAGCAAGCGGTCACCCCGCAGCAGGCGCCCTCTGTTTCCGAAATGGCAGGTTTGGTGGCGCGAATGATCGCCGAGTGCATGTGGTCGGCGACCTGGTGGGTTGAGGTGATCTCGACTTCGGTGAATCCCGCTGCCCGTAGCTCGTCGTGGTATTCGGCGAAGGTGAGCGCTCCGGCGATGCAGCCGACATAGGTGCCACGGTCGGCTCGTGCTTGAGGGCTGAGGTGGTCTTCGGCGACCACGTCGGTGATGCCGATGCGTCCGCCCGGGGTCAGGACGCGGAAGGTTTCGGCGAACACGGCGGGCTTGTCGACGGAGAGGTTGATGACGCAGTTGGAGATCACGACGTCGATCGTGTTCGCCGGGAGCGGGATGTTCTCGATGGTGCCCTTGAGGAATTCGACGTTGGTGGCGCCCGCCTTCTCGGTGTTGGCCAGGGCGAGGGCGAGCATTTCCTCGGTCATGTCCAAGCCGTAGGCCTTGCCCGTGGGGCCGACCCGGCGGGCGGACAGCAGCACGTCGATGCCGCCACCAGAGCCGAGATCGAGAACGCGCGCCCCGTCGCCCAGCTCGGCGACTGCGGTGGGGTTACCGCAGCCGAGCGACGCCGCGATGGCTGCGGTGGGCAGCTGTTGGCGTTCGGATGCTGCGTAGAGGCTGGATCCGAAGCCGTCGCCGACCTCGACCTGCGCCGGTCCGCAGCAGCTATCGGTGATGTCGTCTTGGCTGGCGGCCGTGGCCGCGGCGGCGTAGCGCTGTCGGACGGTGTCGCGCAACTCTGCAGGTTGTTAGCTCATCGTCGATCCTCTCTTCGCCGCGGCGACGCCGGAAGCGCTTCAACGGCCTCATCGATGTCCGCGCAATGGTCCCTGCTGTCCAAGTATCGACCCGGATCGATGCTTGTGTCAATCGATCCACGTCGATACATTCGAAGTAGTTTCATCGAAGGTGATCGATCGATGCAAAGGGGTGTGTCATGGACGAGAATTCGGTTGTGGTGGTGGGTGCAGGCCCGGTGGGTCTCGCGGCGGCTGCGGAGGTTCTGGAGCGCGGTTTGCAGCCGTTGGTGCTCGAGGTGGGGCCGGAAGCCGGCTCTGCGGTGCGGGAGTGGTCGCATGTGCGGTTGTTTTCGCAGTGGTCGGAGTTGATCGACCCGGCCGCGGCGCGGTTGCTGGAGCGTCAGGGCTGGCAGGCGCCGGAACCGGCGGGCTACCCATCAGGTGCGGAGTGGGTCGAGCAGTACCTGCAGCCGTTGGCGGCGGCGCTGGGGGAGCGCGTCCGCTTCGGTGCCCGGGTGGTGGGCGTGGCTCGCCGCGGCCGGGACCGGGTCGTGGATGCCGGACGGGCCTCTGAGCCGCTGACGGTGCACGTCAAGACCGGGACCGGCGAGGAGCGGATCACCGCCTCGGCGGTCATCGATGCTTCCGGGACGTGGCGCAGTCCGAACCCGCTGGGCGGCGACGGGTTGCCGGCGGTGGGGGAGCGCGCCGCACGGGAGCGGATCAGCTACCAGGTGCCCGACGTTTCCGATGCGCAGGTCCGGGCCCGGTTCGCGGGCAAGCGCATCGCCGTGGCCGGCAGCGGGCATTCGGCCCTGACCGCGTTGGTGGCCTTCGCCGGACTGGCCGAGGAGGCGCCGGGTACGGAGATCGTGTGGGTGCTGCGCCGGGGCCGCTCGGGGGATGTGTTCGGTGGCGGTGAGGCCGACCAGTTGCCCGAGCGCGGGGCGTTGGGGCTGCGTGCCGAGCAGGCGGTCGATGCCGGACACGTGCGCACGGTGACGGGTTTTCGCACGGCTGCGGTCGAGGCCGATGGGGATGGTCGTTTGGTGCTGACCTCGTTCGAGGGGCACAAGAGCGAGCCCGTCGATGAGGTCGTGGTGCTGACCGGGTTCCGGCCGGACCTGTCCTGGCTCTCGGAGATCCGGTTGGGCCTGGACTCGGTGCTGCAGGCGCCGACGGCGCTGGCGCCGTTGATCGATCCGAACGTGCACTCCTGCGGCACCGTCTACCCGCACGGAGCCAAGGAACTGGCGCATCCGGAACCGGGGGCGTTCGTGGTCGGGATGAAGAGCTACGGCCGGGCGCCGACGTTCCTGGCGATGACGGGCTACGAGCAGGTCCGCAGCGTGGCCGCCGCGATCGCCGGCGACGCCGAGTCCGCCGAGCGGGTTGAGCTCGTCCTGCCGGAGACCGGAGTGTGCGGTGGGGCCGGGCTGTTCGAGGAGCCCGAGGCCGCGCAGGGCGGCGGCTGCTGCGGCGCGCCGCAGCAGAGTGTCGAGTTGGCGGCGCCCCGGAGCCGCTGAGCGCTGAGGCGCATGCACTCCGAACCGCGGACGACCGCCGTCGCATCGCCCGTCGAGGCCGTGCGGCGGCGTCGCGCGCTCATCGCCCTGTGCATCACCGAGATCACCAGCTGGGGCGTGCTCTATTACGCCTTTCCGGTGCTGGCGCCGGCGATCACGCGCGACACCGGTTGGTCGCTGCCCGCCGTGACGTGGGCGTTCTCGGCCAGCCAGATCGTGTCCGCCGTGACCGGGATCGCGGTCGGGCGGTGGCTGGATCGCCGTGGCCCGCGTGCGGTGATGACCGCGGGCTCGGTGCTGGCCGTGCCCGCCGTGCTCGGGATCGCGCACGCCCCGAGCTACGGGTGGTTCCTGCTGGCGTGGTTGGTCGCGGGGGTGGCGATGGCGGCGACGTTCTACCCGCCTGCCTTCGCCGCGGTGACCCGCTGGTACGGGCCGGACCGCGTGCGCGCGCTGACCGCGTTGACGCTGGTGGCGGGCCTGGCCAGCACGGTGTTCGCGCCGCTGACCGCGGCGTTGAACGACCACCTCGACTGGCGCGGCACGTGCGTGGTGCTGGCCGTCGTGGTCGGCGTCATCACGATCCCGCTGCACGCCGGGCTGCGGCTGCCGTGGCCCCACCTCGCCCACGACGAACATTCGTCGGCCAACGGGCACGCGGCCGAGATTGCGCGCAGCCGAGCGTTCTTGGCGTTGCTGGCGACGATGGCCCTCGGCGGGTTCGGGGTGTACGCGGTGGTGATCAACCAGGTTCCGCTGCTGACCGAACGCGGCTTCGACTCCCACCTGGCGGCCTGGGCGCTCGGGCTCGGCGGTGTGGGGCAAGTGCTGGGACGCCTGGGCTACGCGCCGCTGCAGCGACGCACCGGGGTCCGTGGCCGCACCGTCGTCATCCTGCTGGCCTGCGCGGTGACCACGCTGGTGCCGGCGGTGGTTCCGGGACCGGCCGGGCTGTTGATCGTCGCGGTGATGCTCGTGGGCATGGCCCGCGGCGTGTTCACCCTGCTGCAGGCCACCGCGGTCAGCGACCGGTGGGGCACCGCCGCCTACGGGAGGTTGAGCGGCCTGCTGTCGGCGCCGCTGATGATCGCCATCGCGCTCGCACCTTGGGGCGGTTCGGCGATCGCGGCGGCCTTCGGCGGGTTCCCGGCCTTGTTCCTCGTGCTGGGCGCCATGACCGCAGTGAGCGCACTGCTCGCGTTGGCCACCCGCCCCACCGCCGGGATGAGCGGCTAATCGGCGGATCGCGAAAGGTGTTGGGCGATGTCGGCGACCGCGGGTTTCGCGGTCCGTGCGGCGCCCACCAGCGTGGCCGAGGCCCAGCCGGTCCAGTCGCCGTAGCCCAGCAGGTGCAGCCGTGGTTCTTCGACGCTGCGGCTGCCGTCTGTGGGGATGGTGCCGTTGTCGGTGCGCAGGCCCAGCGGCGCGAGGTGTCGCAGGGCGGGGCGGAAGCCGGTGCACCAGATGATCGCGTCGCAGTCGAGTTCGCGGCCGTCGTCCCAGGCGATGCCGCGCTCGGTGAGCCGGTCGAACATCGGCTCGGCGTGCAGCACTCCACGCTGACGAGCCTGCAGCACGCTGGGCACCATCACGATGTCACCCAGCTGCCGGGTCCCGCCGTCGTCGGGCAGTCCCGCGCGGCGTGCGGCTTCGCGCTGGGTGGCCACGTCGAACAGGACCCGGCCGTCGACGTCGTCGGGCATGAATCGCGGCGGCTGTGCGGTGACCCAGGTCGTCTCGGCCACAGTGGACACATCGGCGAGGATCTGGGCCCCGGAGTTGCCGCCGCCGACGATGACGACGTGCTGGTCGGCGAACTCCTTGGGGCACCGGTAGGACTCGGTGTGCAGCTGCCGTCCGGCGAAGACCTCGCTTCCCGGATGCGAGGGCCGGTGCGGTTGGCTCCAGGTTCCGGTGGCGCTGACGACGATGTGCGCCCGCCACGTCCCGCGGTCGGTGTCCACGGCCAGCCACGCACCGGCGTCGTGGACACCGTCGACGCGCACTGGCCGCTGCACCGGCAGCTGGTAGCGCCGCTCGTAGGCGGCGAGATACTCCACGACGTGGTCGGCGGTGGGGAACTCCTCGCCGGGCTGGCGAGGCATCCACCACCCGGGAAGCGGGCTGTACTCGGCCGGCGAGAACAGCCGCAGCGAGTCCCAGTAGTGCCGCCACGCCCCGCCGGGCTCGGGCCGGTCATCGAGGATGACGAAATCCAGCTGCGCGCGGCGGAGGAAGTACCCGGCCGCCAGACCTGCCTGTCCACCGCCGATCACCACCACGTCCCGGGCCTCGGGCACCACAACCTCCATCCACCTGAGTCGAACAGTCCTGCACCCTGCGCGGCGAGGCGCCGATCACAGCGCGACGGGAAACCTGTCGTCGAGCTTGCGTTCCTATCTCGATGGATGTCAAGTTAGACGCATGCCGAAACAAGACGTCCTGATCGTCTCACGGGGCGAGGCCGAACCGTGCGCCTCCGCCGTGATGCGGGAGCCGCTGACCGTCGACCAGGCCGCTGACCTGGCCAAGGTGTTCAAGGCGATCGGGGAGCCGGTGCGGTTGCGCCTGCTGTCTCTGATCGCTTCGCACGCCGGCGGCGAGGCCTGCGTGTGCGATCTGACCGGTGCTTTCGAGCTGTCCGGGCCGACGATCTCGCACCACCTCAAGGTGCTGCGCGAGGCCGGGGTGATCGAGGGCGACCGGCGCGGCACGTGGATCTACTACCGCGTGAAGTCCGACACGTTGCGGCTGCTGTCGGAATCGCTGGCTCCGGCTCAGGATGTGGCGGTGACGGCATGACCCAGACGCAGGACAACGCCGTCGTGGCGAAGCTGTCCACACTGGACCGTTTGTTGCCGGTGTGGATCGGCGCGGCGATGGTCGTCGGTCTGCTGGCCGGTCGCTGGGTCCCCGGTTTGGGGTCTGCGCTGGACGCGGTGCAGATCGATGGTGTCTCGCTGCCGATCGCGCTGGGTCT
>NZ_SMLA01000020.1:0-93424 GCF_004349225.1 Saccharopolyspora karakumensis | reverse complement strand
CCAGCACCCGACACCGGCTACGACACCCTGCCCGTGCCCGCCCACACCTGGCTCGTGCTCAGCTCGCGAACCACGCACACCCACGACATCCAACAGCTGTGGGCCCAGGCCTACGGCGAGTGGTTCCCCGCCAACCCCCACCAACCGCTGCCCGCACCCGAACTGCTCGCCACCGTCCTCGACGACCACGGCCGACCCGACCACGCCGAACTGTGGCTCGCCATCGCACCCACGCCCTGAAACATCACCCCTCGACATCCCACGCCGACATCACGTGCTTGATCCGCGTGTAGTCCTCCAGACCGTGGTGGCCGAAATCCCGCGCCGACGCCGAATGCTTGAAACCCGAATGCGGCATCTCGGCCACCAGCAGGTCATGGGTGTTGATCCACACCGTGCCCGCCTGCAAACGCCGCGACATCCGCAACGCCCGACCGTGATCACGCGTCCACACGCTCGCCGTCAACCCGTAGCGCACCCCGTTGGCCAACTCCACCGCCTCCCGCTCACCGGCGAAGGACTGCACCGTCACCAACGGCCCCAGCATCTCGTGCTGCACCAGCTCATCATCCTGACCACAACCGTCGACCACCGTGGCCTCCAAGAAGAAACCACGCTCACCACGCCGACGACCACCCGCCACCACCCGCGCATGCCCCGGCAACCGCTCCAACCGCCCCAGCACCAGCTCCAACTGCCCCTCGCTGTTGAGCGGACCGAACGCCGCATCCGCATCCTGCGGCGGCCCAGGCCGCAACCGCCCGGCCCACTCCACCAACCGCCCCACCAACTCCTCGCGCACCTCATCGGCCACCAGCACCCGGCTCGCCGCCGTGCAGCTCTGCCCCGCGTTGCCGAACGCCGCCGCGGCGATCCCCTCCGCAGCCCGATCCAGATCCGCATCCGCGAACACCACCGCAGGCGCCTTACCACCCAACTGCAGATGCGCCCGCTTCAAATCCGCCGCAGCCGACCCCGCGACCTCCATCCCCGACCGCACCGTCCCGGTGATCGAGAACATCCCCGGCACCTCGTGCGCCACCATCGCCCGACCGCTGTCACGATCACCGCACACCACGTTGACCACACCCGGCGGCAAGAAGTCCCCCACCAGCTCACCCAGCAGCACCGCGCTCACCGGCGTGGTCTCCGCCGGCTTGAGCACCACCACGTTGCCCGCCGCCACCGCAGGACCGATCTTCGCCGCCGCCTGCACCAACGGATGCGTCCACGACGTCACCGCCGCGCACACCCCGATCGGCTCCCGCCGCGTGAACGACGTGTGCCCCTCCCGGTACTCACCACCCGCCGTAGCACCCTCCACCCGAGCCGCACCCGCGTAGAACCGCAGCAGATCCACCGCCATCGGCAGCTCCTCCGCCCGCACCACCTCGAACGGCTTGCCGGTGTTGCGGCACTCGGCCAGCACCAGCTCCTCGCTGCGCGACTCCACCGCATCGGCGATGCCCAGCAACGCCTCCTGCCGACGCCTCGGCGTGGCCTGCGACCAGGACTCGAACGCCCCGGCCGCCACCGGCATCACCGCATCGACATCCGCCCAGCGCGTCAACGGCGCCGTCGCGTACCGCTCACCCGTGCTGGGATCCACCACCGGCAGCGTCGCACCATCCAGCGCCGCCACCGACTCGCCACCGACCAGGTTGTGCAGTTCCACGCTCACGCCTCCAAGCCACGCCGGCCGCCGCTGGCCGACCACGCACCCGAGGCTAACGCCGCCCGCTCACCGCAGAGCGCGGTCCCGCGACCACCACTGCGAAGCGGTACCGATCACCAACAACGCCAGCACCGGCGCGAACGCCCACCGGTAGCCCACCGCCGGATCCCACCCCGACACCAGCTCCAGCACACCGCCGACCAGCAGCTGGATCAGCACCGCAGCGCTGAAACCACCCATGTTCACCACACCTGTGGCAGTACCGGAGCGGTGCTCGGCGTTGGCCGTCCGCGCACCGTCGAAGGCCAGCATCGCCGCACCACCGGCCACACCGACCGCCAGCAACGCCACCACCAGCACCGGCATCGGCAACACGCCCGGCCAGCCGACCATCACCGCCCACACGACCGCGACCATCGAGGACAACCCGAACGTGTAGCGCTCCCGGCGGCGCGGACGCCCCGACACGTACTGCCCGGCGAACCACGACCCCGCGATGAACCCGGCCACGCTCACCAGCAGCAGCGACCCGACCTCCGACTGACCGTGCCCCTGCGCGGCGCTGAGCCACGGCCCGCCCCACAACGTGGTGATCGCGACGAACTGCGCCATGAGCACGAAGTGCGTCCAGAACGCGTGCTGGGTGCCGCGCTGCGCGGCCACCGCCCGCAGGCTGTGCCGGATCCGCTCGGACACCGGCTCGGACTCGGCGACGTGGGCGTGCGCCGAGGAGTCGCGGTCGCGGATGATCAGCGCGGCCGCCAGCCCCAGCGCGGCGGTCAGCGCCGCAGCACCCAGGAACGTCGGCACCCACCCCAGCGAGTGCAGCGACAGGCTCAGCGGCAGCGTGGAGACGACCTGCCCGAGCCCGCCGGCCAGACCGGTCAGCGCGGCGACCTTGCCGTAGCGGTGCGGCGGGAACCAGTGCGCGGCCAGCCGCAGCACGTTGGTGAACATGAACGCGTCGCCGAAGCCGATGAGCATCCGCCCGGCGATCCCGCCGACGATCGAACCGCTCAGCGCGAACACCGCCGAGCCGACCGCCAGCGCGATCATGCCGCCGGTGATGACCTTGCGCGGCCCGAGGCGGTCGGCCAGCAGCCCGGCCGGGACCTGCAGCACCAGGTAGACGCCCAGCTGCAGCGCGGAGAACAGGGCCAGCACGCCCGGACCTGCGTCGAAGCGCTGCACCGCCTCGGGTGCGGCGACGCCGAGCCCGGCGCGGTGGAACAGCGCGGCGCAGTAGCACAGCGCTCCCACGCCCCAGACCAGCCACGCCATGCGGCTACCGGATCCGCGCCGCTGGGCGCCCGCGTGCTGCGGTGGCGCCTCGACCGTCGTGGACAACTGCGACCCCTCCCCTGAAAGACTTGTATCCATCATAGATACAAGAAGGGTGGAAGTAGGATGCTCACGTGTCGAGCGCAACAGCATCCGAGACGCCGGCGGCCGACCGCGCGTACCAGCACGTCAAGGCCGGACTCCTCGACGGCAGCTTCCCCGACGGCGAGCTGCTCAGCGAGGGAGAAGTGGCCAACGCCCTCCAGATGTCGCGCACACCCGTCCGCGAGGCGTTCCTGCGCCTGCAATCGGAGGGGTTCCTCAAGCTCTACCCCAAGCGCGGCGCCCTGGTCGTGCCCGTCACCGCCGCCGAAGCCCGCGCGGTGATCGAGGCCCGCCTGGCGCTGGAGAGCTTCGCCATCGACAAGCTCGCCATCGAAGGCCTCGAGGCGATGACCGCCATCGGCCGCGAACTCGCCGGCCACCCGGCCTGCGACGGCACCGACCTCAGCGACGCCGAGATGCACGTCGCCGACCGCGCCTTCCACGCCACCCTGGTCGGCGCCGCGGGCAACCCGGTCGTCACCGACCTCTACAACACCTTGCGCGACAAGCAGATGCGCATCACCTCCACCGCCCGCACCCACTCCACGCGCGAGCGCATCACCCACCAGCACGCCCAACTCGCCCACACCCTCGCCGCCGGCGAGGCCGAGCTCGCCAAGAAGCAGCTCCGCGAACACCTCCTGGGCACCGTCCGCGCCCTCGGCATCGCAGGCGGCTCCTACCTCGACCCGACCGGCGACGCCTGAAGCCGGTCTTTCCAGGTGACGAGGGCAGTGGGAGGGTGCGATGCGAAGCATTGGTTTCGGCCAGCACTGAAACCACAAAGGCTATTGACCATCAACCGGGTGTTCCGGACGGCGCTGATCCTCATCCGGCCGCATCATCTGGCCATGAACGACACCGAACACCGCTCGGCCATGGTCATCGCCGACCCCAGCGGCACGATCGTGCACTTCAACGCCGACGCCGAAGCCCTCTTCGGCCACCCCGCCCGCGACGCCGTCGGCGCCACCCTGGACCTCATCGTGCCCGCCGAGCACCAGCAGGCGCACTGGGCCGGATTCCACCGCGCCATGCGCACCGCCCACGCCGACCTCGAGGGCAACCCCATCAACCTGCCGGTGGTCTGCCACGACGGCCGGATCCGGGTCTTCCCCGGCGTGTTCGGGGTGCTGCGCGACCCCTACGGCAACGCCCAGGGCGCCGTGGCCACCTACGCCGCCGCCCACGAAGGCGCGCAGCCGTTCACGCCCATCACCGCACCCGCCCAACAAGTGCGTCCCGGCGCCGGATGACCGGCACCGGGACGCGACAACCGCTCTCTCAGCCCTGTTCCGGTGGCTGCGCCATGTTCGCCGGCGGAACCTCCTTGCGGGCCACCGCCTCCGCGGCGCGCACCGCCTCGGCGACCTCGGGGTTGGTGGAGGTGTCGAACCACGCCTGCACCGACTCCTCCACCGCCTCGGCCGGCGGAGCGTCGCTGGTGTCCTGCGACGGCTCGTAGCGGAACACCCCGTCCTCACCCGGCTCCCCGAGCATCCGGGCGAAGCCCTCCAGCGACTTGCCGAAGTCGCTGGGCACCACCCACACCTTGTTGGCATCGCCCTGCGCCATCTGCGGCAGCGTCTGCAGGTACTCGTAGGCCAACAGCTCCGGAGTCGGCTTGGCGCGCTTGACCGCCGCGAAGACCTTCTCGATCGCCTTGGCCTGCCCCTGCGACTGCAGGTACTGGCTTGCCCGCTCACCCTGCGCCCGCAGGATGCTCGACTGCCGGTCCGCCTCGGCCTCGAGGATGGCCGCCTGCTTCTGACCTTCCGCCGCCAGGATCGCCGACTGCTTCTGCCCCTCGGCGGTCTTGATCGCCGACTCCCGGGTGCCCTCGGCGTTGAGGATCATCGCGCGCTTCTCGCGATCGGCGCGCATCTGCTTCTCCATCGAGTCCTTGATCGACGGCGGCGGATCGATCGCCTTGAGCTCCACCCGCGCCACCCGGATGCCCCACCGGCCGGTCTCGGTGTCCAGCACCCCGCGCAGCTGCGTGTTGATCGCATCCCGCGAGGTCAGCGTCTCCTCCAGGCTCATCGCACCGACCACGTTGCGCAGCGTCGTGGTGGTCAGCTGCTCCACCGCCACGATGTAGTTGGAGATCTCGTAGACCGCCGCCCGCGCATCGGTGACCTGGAAGTACACCACCGTGTCGATCGAGACGGTCAGGTTGTCCTGGGTGATCACCGGCTGCGGCGGGAACGACACCACCTGCTCGCGCAGATCGATGCGCGCCCGAACCCGGTCGAAGAACGGCACCAGCATGTTCAGCCCCGGCTCCGCCACGGTCCGGAACCGGCCCAGCCGCTCCACCACCGCCGACTGCGCCTGCGGCACGACCATCACGGACTTCACCGCGACGATCAGCACCAGCAGCACCACGACCACCAGCACGATCACTTCAGCCATCTCCACGAAGCCTCATCTCCCTCAGGGCTCGGCCCACACCACCGCTGTGGCACCCGCGATCTCCATGACGGTGACCGTGCGGCCGGCCTCGATAACCTGCGTCTCGTCCAGCGCCCGCGCCGACCACAACTGGCCGTCGATGCGGACCTGACCCCCCTGCGCGTCCACTGCGGACTCCACGTGCGCCTGCTTGCCCACCAGGGCGTCCACGTTGGTCTTGAGCTCGCGCTGCACGATCATGCGCCGCTTGAGCGCAGGCCGCGCCAGCACCACCAGCCCCAGCGCCAGCACCGCGAACACCGCGACGTCCACGCCCAACGGCATGCCCAGCGCCGAACTACCGGCGGCCCCCAGAGCCGCGGCGCCGATCATGACCAGCACGAAATCTCCGGACAGGACCTCGGCGCCGATCAGCAGCACCCCGGCGATCAGCCACAGCAGCGCAGGAGTCATGCATCCATCGTGGCACGTCCACCCCACGCGCCACCGGCATTTCAGCCCACGTGATCAACGTGTGACCGCCGGATCAGCCCTCCGCGGTGACGAAGTCGATCAGCTGCTCCACCGCGGTCAGCAGCGGCGTCTCGACGTCGCGGAAGCCGGAGGCACCCGCCAGCACCCGCCGCCAGCCCTCCGCCGGCTCACCCCAGCCCAGCCGCGTGCACACGCCCTGCTTCCAGTCCTGCCCGCGCGGCACCGCCGGCCACTCGCGGATGCCCACCGCAGCGGGCTTGACCGCCTCCCAGATGTCCACGTACGGGTGCCCGGTGATCATCACGTGCTCGTCGGTGATGCCCTCCACCAACCGCGATTCCTTGCTGCCCGCCACCAGGTGGTCCACCAGCACCCCGACCCGGCGCCCCGGCTCCGGCCCGAACTCCGCCAGCAACCCCGGCAGGTCGTCCACGCCGTGCAGCGGCTCGACCACGACGCCTTCCACCCGGAGGTCGTGACCCCAGATCCGCTCGACCAGCTCGGCGTCGTGGATGCCCTCCACCCAGATCCGGCTGCCGCGCGCCGTGCGCGCCCGCAGACCCTCCACCTTCACCGAACCCGACGCCGACCGCGCCGGAGTCGCCGGGGCGCTCGTGCGCGCCGGCACCAGCGTCGCCGGCTCGCCCTCGAAAAGGAACGCGGCCGGGCGCATCGGGAACAAGCGCTGCTTGCCGTGCCGGTCCTCCAGCACCACGTTGTCCTTCTCCACCCGCAGCACCGCACCGCAGAACCCGCTGGCCGGGTCCTCGACCACCAGACCCGGTTCAGCCGGGACCTCCGGCACCTTCTTGCGCCGCGAGCCCGACAGGATGTCCCGTCCATAATCAACCGACCGCACGAACGGACACGGTAATCCGATCGTGGCCGACCGTGGTGCCGCCACGCCGCGCACCCGCCCCATGGGCGGAGTCACACCACACCTCCCCCCGGGCGCGGCAAGGGTTTTCGATCCGTACCCTCTACCGACGTGCCATGCCCAAGCGCCACTTCGGTTGTATGGTCGTCCGCCTGGCTGCACGGTGCGGCCGCGTCGGACGACGTGCTCGATGCCCTGCAGACCTGGGGCGAGGTGCAGGAGTTCCGCGCCGCCGACGACGAGCTCGCCGCACGCCTGGACCTGCCCGGCGACGCCCGCGGTCTCGGCGGAGCCAGCCCGTTCTCCAAGCTCGCGATGCGCAGCGGCGAAGCCGCCGTGCTGCCCGAAGCCGGACTGGGACTGGTCCCCGAGCGCATCGCCGAAGGCATCCTGCGCTGGACGGTGTTCGAAACCGGCGAACTCCCGCCCGTCGAGCACCTGCCGATCGGCGAAGCCGAGCACGGCATGGCCTCGGCCATGCGCGAAGCGGCCACCGCCCTCATCGAACTCGGAGTCGCCAAGCAGCGCCCCGGCGTGCGCGAGGAGATCGCCCAGACCATCGCCGCCAAACCCACCCCGGACTGGCCGGAGAACATCCCCCAGCGCACGCTGCGGATCCTCCAGCGCGCCACCGAGGTCGAAGCCATCCTGTGGGTGGCCACCGACGACGCCCCCGGCGGCGCCCTGTCCGCCTCGGCGATGCGCAGCCGCACCGACGCCCTGCGCCCGCTGTTCGACGCCGTGCGCGCCGCCCGCCGCGCCTCGGTCGCCGAGATGGTCCGCGTCCTGGCCGACCAAGCCGCCCGCTCCTGACCAACGCTGCGGGGGTGCCCGCTCAGCCGAACGGACACCCCCACAGCAGTCGAACACCCTCAGCAGCAACCGGGAGCGCACAGCGCCCCGTTGACCGTCGAGCCCGCCCTCCGCAGCTCCGAGAGCTTGCACACCGGCGCACCATCGGTGTGCTCGGCGATGAGCTCCACGATCATCTTCACGAACCGCGGATCGGTACCCGCCGTGGCCGCGCGGGCGAAACCCATGCCCAACCCGGCAGCCGCCTCCTGCGCCTCGTTGTCCAGGTCCCACACGACCTCGAGGTGATCGGAGACGAACCCGATCGGGCTGACCACCACCGACCCGACCCCCTTGGCGTGCAGGTCCTCCAGGTGATCGCAGATGTCGGGCTCCAGCCACGGCACCTGCGGCGGACCCGAGCGCGACTGCCACACCACGTCGTAGGACTCCGCACCCACCTGCTCGGCCACCAGCCGAGCGGCCTCGGCGACCTGCCGCGAGTACCACTGCGGCCGCCCGTCCGCACCCGGCCGATCATCCGCGCGCAGCGGGATGGAGTGCGCGGTGAACACCAACCGCGCCTGCTCGCCCCGCTCCCCCAGCTCGGCGTAGGCGGCGCGCACCGCATCGGCGTTGGCCTCGACGAACAGCGGATGATCGAAGAACTGACGCAGCTTCACCAGCTCCGGCGCCCGCTGCCCCACCGACTCCCGCGCCCGCACGATGTCCTCGTGGTACTGCTTGCACCCCGAGTAACCGCCCCACGCCGAGGTCGCGAACACCAGAGCCCGCCGCACCCCGTCATCGGCCATCCGCGCGACGGTGTCCTCGATCATCGGGTGCCAGTTGCGGTTGCCGAAGTAGACCGGCAGATCCCGGCCCTGAGCGTCCAGCTCGGACCGCAACGCGGCCATGATGTCCTCGTTGAGCCGGTTGATCGGCGACACCCCGCCGAAGTGCAGGTAGTGCTCGGCCACCTCGTCGAGGCGCTCCGGCGGCACTCCCCTGCCCCGGGTCACGTTCTCCAGGAACGGCCGCACTTCCTCCGGGCCCTCCGGCCCCCCGAACGACAAGAACAGCAACGCATCAAAGCTCACCGGACCATCATCGCGCCGCTGATTCATCCCCGCGCAACCGGGGCGCACCCGATGTGAACCACGAGATGCCGAAGACGACGAGGGGCGCCCCGGAGCATCTCCAGGGCGCCCCTCCGCACGAACGATCACACCCCGAGGGAGTGCACACCACCGTCGACCATGATCATCGAACCGGTCGTCGCGGGCAGCCAGTCCGACAGCACCGCGCAGATCGACTTGGCCACCGGCGTCGGGTCGTTGACGTCCCAGCCCAGCGGAGCCCGGTCACCCCAGCCCGCCTCCAGGTCCGCGAAACCCGGGATCGACTTGGCCGCCATCGTCCGCACCGGACCCGCCGACACCAGGTTCACCCGCACGCCCTTGGGCCCCAGCTCGCGCGCCAGGTACCGCGACGTCGACTCCAGCGCCGCCTTGGCCACGCCCATCCAGTCATAGGCAGGCCACGCCACGCGCGCGTCGAAGTCCATGCCCACGATCGAGGACCCCTCGCTCAGCAGCGGCAGCGTCGCGGTGCTCAACGACTTGAACGAGTACGCCGAGATCTGCACCGCGGTGGACACGTCCTCCCACGGCGCGTCCAGGAAGTCCCCGCCCAGGCACGACGCCGGCGCGTACCCGATCGAGTGCAGCACCCCGTCCAACCCGCTGACGTGCTGGCGCACCCGCTCCGGCAGCGTCTCCAGGTGCTCGGCGTTGGTGACGTCCAGCTCCAGCACCGGCGCCGGCTTCGGCAGCCGGTTGGCGATCCGCTCCACCAGGCTCAACCGGCCGAAACCGGTCAGCACCACCTCGGCACCCTGCTCCTGAGCGGCCTTGGCCGCGTGGAACGCGATCGACGCGTCGGTGATCACCCCGGTGACCAGGATCCGCTTGCCTTCGAGCAATCCGCTCACGAATAAACCCCTTCGAAATCACATGCCGGGCGCCCACGCACCCGAGGTGGCCGGCACCAGCGCTGTGCCGGAAGTCCCTTCAACCCGCTGCCGAGCGGGTCAGTGCCCCATCCCGAGGCCGCCGTCGACCGGGATCACCGCACCGGTGACGTACCCGGCCTCGTCCGAGGCCAGCCAGCGCACCGCACCCGCGACCTCCTCCGGGTCGGCCATCCGCGACAGCGGAACCTGCCCGAGGATCTCCTTCTTGCGCTCCTCCGGCAGATCGTCGGTCATCTCGGTCTTGACGTAACCCGGCGCCACGACGTTCGCCGTGATGCTGCGCGAACCCAGCTCACGCGCGATCGAACGCGCCATGCCCACCAGACCCGCCTTGCTCGCCGCGTAGTTGACCTGCCCCGGCCCACCGGAGAGCCCCACCACCGACGAGATGAAGATCATCCGCCCGAACCGGTTGCGCAGCATGCTGCTCGCCGCGCGCTTGGCCACCCGGTACGAACCGGCCAGGTTCGCGTCGATGACCCGGCCGAACTGCTCCTCGCTCATCCGCAGCAGCAGCGTGTCGTCGGTGATGCCCGCGTTGGCCACCAGCACCTCGACCCGCCCGTGCGCGGCCTCCACCTCGTCGAAGGCCGCTGCGACCTGGTCCGGATCGGTGACGTCGCACTGGACGCCGAACAGGCCCTCGGGAGCACCCGATCCGCGGTGCGTGACCGCGACCTTGTCCCCGGCCGCCTGGAACGCCCTCGCGATGGCCAGGCCGATGCCGCGGTTACCGCCGGTCACCAGTACGGACCGTGCCACTGTGGATCTCCCATCGAACGCCTCAAGATTCGTTTCAGCCGCGACATTATCCGCTCAGCGAGCCCCACCGCTCATCGACTCCTTACACAAAAAGGGCCCCTTTCTGGTGGCGTGCCTACACACCGGGCCACCCGCGCACGACAGACCGCACCCGTGGCCAGTACGGTGGCCCACCACGCTCGCACTGATCACCACGAGCGTGGTGCAACCGACACGAACCTGGGGGAATGCGCGGTCCCGCGGCCGGCGTTGCCCGAGTACCTGCCCCACCATCCGAAGAGGGATCCAATGGCCACGGTCGAACTGACCAAGGACAACTTCGACGAGGTCGTCAGCGACGACAAGTTCGTCATCATCGACTTCTGGGCTTCCTGGTGCGGCCCGTGCAAGCAGTTCGCCCCGGTCTTCGAGAAGGGCTCGGAGACCCACGACGACATCGTCTTCGCCAAGGTCGACACCGAGGACCAGCCCGAGCTCGCCGCCGCCTTCGACGTGCAGTCGATCCCGACGCTGGCGATCATCCGGGACAAGGTCCTGGTCTTCCAGCAGCCCGGCGCCCTGCCCGAGAACGTCTTCGAAGACCTCGTCGGCCAGGCCCGCGACCTCGACATGGACCAGATCAAGAAGGAAGCCGAGTCCGAGTGAACCGCCGGTGCCGGGCCCGCGACCGGGCCCGGCACCGCCTCAGAACCCGCCCTCGGCCGAATCACCGGCCGCCGCGTGCAGCACGCCCGGCAGCTGGCTGATCTCCTCCACCAGCGTCGACACCGGTGTCTTGCCGCGCAGCCGCAGCGCCACCACCGCCGTGCGCTGCTCGTCGTCGGAGTCCTCCCGCTCGACCTGCAGGTCCAGCAGCGCCCACCCGCGGCTGGTGCACATCGTCAGCACGCTGCGCAGCACCCCGTAGCCGTCCAGGTAGCCCACCCGCATCACCTGCGGCTCCCGCAACGCCGGACGCAACACCCGCAGCAGGTGCGGGAAGCCGATCGCCACCAGGAAGTGCACGCCTGTCGTGGCCGCCGCCAGCACCACCAGCCCACCGCCGCAGGCCATCCCCACCGCGGCCACCAGCCACACCGACGCCGCCGTGGTGAGACCGCGCACGGCATCCCGGCGCACGAAGATCAGCCCACCGCCGATGAACCCGATGCCCGAGACGATCTGCGCCGCCACCCGCGACGGGTCCAGCGACACCCGGTCGAACACGAGCAGGTCACCGAAGGCGTACTTGGACACCAGCATGAACAGCGCCGCGCCCACACCCACCAGGGCGTGCGTGCGCAACCCGGCGCTCTTGGCCCGGATCTCCCGCTCCAGCCCGATGAGGCTGGAGAACAGCAACGCCGTCCCCAGCTCGATCAGCAGCGGTAATTCGTCCAGCCCGGCCACGACGGCATCAGCAGGCATCCCAGCAACGTAACACCGCCCCCGGCGGCGCGCGGCTACGACGAACGCGGCCTGCGGGCCAGGTACACCACCGCGGGCGGCAGGTTGCGCCACACCGTGCGGCTGACCACCGTCTCCTCGAACGTCGCCTCGAGGTCCGCGTGCTGCTTGCGCGCCGGCGGCGCCCACCGCGTCCAGGTGTAGGCGAACTGCGTGAACACCCCGTCCGCAGCCATCACCGACGCCAGCAGCTGAACCAGCGGAACCCCGTCCACCGGCGCGTGCGCCACCCACGGCAACCCGCTGACGACCACATCGGCCTGAGCCAGTCCGCGCTCGGCCAGCAGCTCCGGAACGCTGCGGGCGTTCCCGCACACCGAGTCCACACCCGGGAAGCGGTGCCCCAGATCAGCCGCCCAACCCTCGTTGAGCTCCACCGCCAGATGCGTGCCCCGCCCGCCCAGGCGGCGCTGGATCACCTCGGTGAACGCACCCGTGCCCGGGCCCAGCTCCACCACGACCGGATCCCCGGTCAGCGGAATCGGCGCCACCATCTGCTCGGCCAGCGCCCGCGAACTCGGGCCCACCGCGGCGGTCGTGGTCGGCGACTTGACGAATTCCCACAAGAAACGAGCTGCCGTGTTCAAGGCGGCGTTGCTCCTGTCGTCGGCTACGGCAATCGCCTGCCGGCGAACAACGAGATCCCGGCCGCGATGATCGCGCAGAGAGTACCCAGCACGAGCCACGGTTTGCTGGCGTCTGTGTGCTTGGTCTCGTAGCCGATCTGCTCACCCAGCGTCTCGTAGACCTCGCGCAACTGCTCGGCGCTGGCGGCCTTGTGGAACTCCCCGCCGGACAGGCGCGCGATCTCCTGCATCGCGTCGTCGTCGACCTCGACCCACTCCTGCTCGCCCTCGATCTCGATCGAACCGTGCTTGGTGCCGAAGGAGATCGTCGAGATCGGAACGCCGCCCTTCTTCGCCTCCAGCGCCTTCGTGTACGCACCGCGAGGCGCGTCCATCTCGCGCGGAATGGTCTGCCCGCCATCGGCCATCAGCACGATCCGCGCGGGCGGAGCACCCGCCGGACCGCCGACCATCTTCCCGAACGAGTCGATGGCCTGCATCGACGCGTTGATCCCGTCACCGGTCGCGGTCGCCTCGGCCAGCTTGAGGGTGTCGATCGCCTGCTTGACGCTCGAACGATCCGTCGTCGGCATGACCAGCACCGTCGCCGTCCCGGCGAACGACACCAACCCCAGGTTGATGCCCGGCGTGAGCTTGTCGGCGAACTCCTTGGCCGCGACCTTCGCCGCCTCCAACCGGTTCGGCTCCACATCGGTGGCCTTCATCGACAACGACACGTCGATGGTCAGCATGACCGTCGCCCGGTTGCGCGGAATCCGCTGCTCGGCCGTCGGACCCGACAGCGCCACCGTCAGCAGGATCAGCGCCACCCCCAGCAACGCCGGCGGCACGTGCTTCCACCAGCCCTGCCTGCCCGAGGCGACCCGGTCCAGCACCTCCAGGTTGGAGAACTTCAGCGAATCCCGCTGCCTGCGCCGCATCGCCCACACGTAACCGGCGACCAGGCCGGCGACCACGAACAGCAGCAGGAACCACCACGGCGCGGTGAACCCGGTCAGACTCAACATCACCCAGCTCCTCCGCCGGACCAGCCGCGCTTGCGCGCCATCACGAACCGCACGACATCGGCGATCCAGTCGGAATCGGTGCGCAGCACCAGGTGAGCGCACCCGGCCCTGCGCAGAACCCTTGCCACGTCCTCCCGGTGCGCGGCCGCCGCGGCGGCGAACTCCTTGCGCAGCACGGGCGTCGTGTGCACCTCGCGCCGCCTGCCGGTCTCCGGGTCCGACAGCAGCACCGTGCCCACGTCCGGCAGCTCCACGTCGCGGGGGTCGATCACCTCGATGGCCAGCAGCGAGTGCCGGGCACCCAGCCCGCGCAGCGCGCGCTGCCACTCGGTGGACCCCAGGAAGTCCGAGACCACCACCGCGAGCCCCCTGCGGCGCGGAGGCCGCCGCAACGACTCCAGGAGCCCGGACAGGTCACCCCGGGTGCCCTCCGGGGCGCGCGGGGTCTCGGCGACCTTCTTCAGCAGCGCCCGCGCGTGCGCGGCCCCGCCGCGCGCGGGCAGCCGGTGCTGCCCGGTGCCGTTGTCCACCACCGCACCGATGCGGTTGCCACCGCCGCTGGTCAGGAACATGACGGCGGCCAGCGCCGCCACGGCCAGCTCCCGCTTGTCGCAGGCGGCGGTGCCGAAGTCCAGGCTCGGCGAGAGGTCCATCGCCACCCACGTCTCCAGCTCGCGGTCGGCGACCGTCTGCCGGATGTGCGGCTCGGCCATGCGAGCGGTGACCGCCCAGTCCATCCGCCGCACGTCGTCACCGGGCTGGTAGGCGCGGGCCTCCCCCGGCTCGCTGCCCGGACCGGGCACCAGGCCGAGGTGATTTCCCTGCAGGAGACCGTCGAGCCGGCCGCGCACGCTCAGCTCCAGAGCGCGCAGCGCGACCTCCATCCGCCCGGTCTCCAGGGCCGGTGGCGCCCAGGCCGGACGGTCATCGCCGGAGTCCGCAGGTGCCGCCACGTCTGCCCCTCCCCTCACTGGTGCGGTGGCATCGGCGGCTGGCCGTAACCGGGCTGCAAGGCCGGACCGACCGGCGCGGCCTGCTGCTGACCGCCCTGCGGGCGGGCGGAGACCTGCGGCAGCGGCACGGTCTGCAGCACCCGGCCGACGATGTGCTCCACCGGGATGCCGTCGGCCAGTGCGTCGTAGGACAGCACCAGGCGGTGGCGCAGCACGTCCGGCACGACGTCGACCACGTCCTGCGGCAGCACGTAGTCGCGCCCGCGCACCAGCGCCAGGGCGCGGGCGGCGGCGATGATGCCGAGGCTGGCGCGCGGCGAGGCGCCGTAGGAGACCCAGCCGGCGATGTCGGACAGGCCGTGATCGTTGGGCATCCGGGTGGCGACCACCAGGCGGACCACGTAGTCGACCAGCGCGTGGTGCACGAACACCCCGGAGGCGACGTTCTGCAGCCGGATCAGCTCCTCGGGATCGAGCACCCCGTTGGGCTCGGGCGGGGTGACGCCCATCCGGTAGATGATCTCGCGCTCCTCCTCCGCGGTCGGGTACTCGACCGGGAGCTTGAACAGGAAGCGGTCGCGCTGCGCTTCGGGCAGCGGGTAGACGCCCTCGTTCTCGATGGGGTTCTGGGTCGCCAGCACCAGGAACGGCGCGGGCATCGGGAAGCTCTCGCCACCGATGGACACGTGCCGCTCGGCCATGACCTCCAGCAGCGCCGACTGCACCTTGGCGGGCGCGCGGTTGATCTCGTCGGCGAGCACGAAGTTGGCCAGCACCGGGCCGAGCTCGACGTCGAAGCGCTCGCTGCCCTGCCGGTAGATGCGGGTGCCGAGGATGTCGGCGGGCACCAGGTCGGGGGTGAACTGGAGCCGCGAGAACGAGCCGCCGACGACGCGGGCGAAGGTCTCCACCGCGAGGGTCTTGGCGACACCGGGCACGCCTTCGAGCAGGATGTGCCCCTTGGCCAGCAGGCCGGTCAGCATCCGCTCGACCAGGCGATCCTGGCCGACGATGACGCGCTTGACTTCGAAGACGGTGCGTTCGAGCAGCTGCGCATCGCGCGCGGGAGTGCTCGACGAACCCGCCTGACCCGCTGGACGCGCCGCAGCCGCTCCGGCGCCCCCGCTCTCACCGTTGCCGGCCTCGGTCACTTCTCCCAGCCTCCTCGTCGATGCGGCCGTTTCGGGCCGATCAAGATCCTGGCACGCCGCTCGCTCCTCGCGCACGAGGGGGCGCATCGAACGCCCACTCAACCCCATCGGCGGTATGACCGCTGTGAAGCTGAGCCGCATCCATCGTCCCGGCAGGATTTCGGTCTTGCTCGAAGAGCATTGATTTCACTCACCACTGAAGCCATAGATCTTTTTAATATCTCGATCCGGCACTTCCCCGGCTTCGACGCCACGGGCGAGATCAGCGGTCTGGCGTGCGAGCCCGCCGCAGGTCGTGCGGGGTGTCCACATCGGATACCTCAGCTGTGGTGGCATCGATCCGAAGTGGATCCAGCGGCGCGAGAAGGGCTCGGACAGGCCGGTTCCGGACCTCCGCGGGCATCGCCTCGCGCAGGGTCCGCACGCGCCAGAGACCGATGAGCCACTGCGCGCGGCCTCCGGGCCCGGACAGGACGGCTCCCCCCGCCTCGGGATCCTCGCGCAGCGCGGCGCGCAACCGGGCCAACGTGTCCTGGGTGAGGTGCGGGTGATCGGCGGCGAGGATCGCGACCAGCCCGCCGGCGTCGTCGATCATGCGCAGCCCGGCCTCCACGGCCGAGAGGGGTCCTCCCCCGGCCGGTTCCTCGGCCGTCCAGCGGACGGGCGTGGCCGTGGGCCGCTCGGGACCGACGACCACGACGGGATCAGCACCTGCCACGGCGTCGAGCGTGCGGTCCAGCAACGACCGGCCGGCCACCGGCAGCATCACCTTGTCCACGCCGCCGAGCCGGCTCGCTCCCCCACCGGCCAGCACCACCGCCGCGAATTCCGCCACGCGGCAATGCTTGCAGCACCCCCGGTCCGCGGACCAGCCGGGCCGTCAGAGCACCCGCACCGCGTAGGGGGTGATGCCGCCGTAGCGGACCGAGGTGACGCGGACCCGCGAACCCGAGTACGGCGCCTCGACCATCTTTCCGTTGCCCAGGTAGAGGGCGACGTGGTGGATGGCGCCGCCGTCGTCCCAGAACAGCATGTCGCCGCGGCGCATCTGCGACAGCGGGACGCGCTTGCCCGACTGCGCCTGGTACCCGCTGTAGTGGTCCAGCGAGACGCCCGCGCCGGCGAAGGCGTAGATCATCAGCCCGGAGCAGTCGAAACCGATCTTGGCGTAGTCGCCGTAGGAATCGGCCACTCCCCCGTCCCGGATGCCGCGCGTCGGCCCGCGCGAGTTGCCGCCACCCCACGCGTAGGGCATTCCCAGCTGCGACAGCGCTCGGGAGACCACCGTCTCGACGTCACCGGAGACGGCCGGTGCCGAACTGCCCGCCTGGTCGTCGTCGTTGCCGACCGGTTGGGCGGCGGCGGCCTGCTCCTCGCGGGCCTTGTCCTCCTGCCACTGCTGGTAGTCGGCGCGCTGCGCCTGCAGCCCGGTGACGCGGGAGCGAGCGGCGTCGAGCTCGGCCTGCACCGAGTCGCGGTCGGCCTGCAGGCCCTGGGCCTGGGCGGCCTGCTGCGCGCGGGCCTGGATCGCCGTCTGCTGCGCGGCTTCGGCGGTGGCGCGCGCTTCGTCGGCGGAACGCCGCTTGGCCTCGGCCTCGTCGAGCGCGGCGCGGGTGAGGGAGTCCTTGTTGACCTTCTCGATGCGCGCGCGTTCGAGGTCGTCGAGGACGTCGAGCTGGGAGTCGCTGATGGCGTCGAGCAGCGAGGCCCGTTCGAGCATCTCCTGCGGATCGCGGGCCCCGGCGTAGGCGGTGATCGAGCCCAGCTTGCTGCCCTGCCGGTAGCTGCTGGCGGCGAACTCGTCGAGCCGGTGGCGCTGGGCCTCGATCCGGCCCGCGGCCGAGCGCGCCTCGGCGGCCGCCGCGTCGGCGGCGGTGCGGGCCTGGCCGTAGGCGGCCTCGGCGCGCTGGAGGTCGACGCGAGCCTTGTTCGCCTCCTCCATCTTCACCTCGACCTGCGACTGCAGTCCGACGAGCCGGGACTCGGCCTCGGCGAGGCGGTTGGCCAGCTCACCGGCCTGGCCCGCGGTGCGCTGGGCTTCGGCCTTGCCCGCTTGGAGTTCTGCGTCGCTGGGGTTGGGCGGGGGCGGCGGGACGGCCACACCGGTGCCGGTGGGTGCCAGACCGACCGCGCACAGCAGCACCAGCACGCCGATCCTGCGTGCGCCCTTCATCGTCGACAACACCCGTCACCTCCAGCAGATGCACCCGTTCGGGACCGAAACTTAGGCCGAACGGAGTCACAATTAGCCGGAGTTTTGCACTGCTACCCCAGGCGCACCACACGAAACGGGCGCTTCGCTTGCAACGTCAACCACTCGTGTCACATCTGTTCCCACGTGGTGGGATCTCCCCAGGTGCGCAGCGGCTCGGCGGAGTCGATCAGCGGCGCCGCCGCGAGGCCGGGCAGCACCTCGGTGAGCGGGCCCCGCAGGACCGCGTCGGCGATCTCGTCGTAGGGGGTGGGCTCGGCGTTGCAGAGGATCAGCTTCGCCCCGGCCTTGACCGCCAGCTCCGCGAAGGCCGCGGCCGGGTAGACGGTCAGCGACGTGCCAGCGGCGACGAACAGGTCGCAGTCCAGCGACGCGCGCCGGGCCTCGCGCAGCACGTCGGCGTCCAGCGCCTGGCCGAAGAACACCGTCGCCGACTTGAGGATGCCGCCGCACGAGCGGCAGTCCGGGTCCCGCTCGCCCTCGGCGACGCGCTGCAGGGCATCGGTCATGGCGCCCGTGGCACCGCAGTGCACGCACACCGTGCGGCGCATGGTGCCGTGCAGCTCCAGCACGCGGTCGCGGGTCAGGCCCGCGCGCTGGTGCAGCTCGTCGATGTTCTGGGTCAGCAGGGCACCGAGGCGCCCGGAGGCGTCGAGGTCGACGAACGCGTGGTGCGCGGCGTTGGGTGCGGCGTGCCAGGCGGGGTTCTCGGCGCGGGCGCGCCACGCCTGCGCGCGGACGTCCTCGTCGGCGAGGTAGCTGTCGATGTCGCTGAGCCGGGCGGCCTGCGGGTTGCGGGTCCAGACACCGTCCGGGCCCCGGAAATCGGGAATGCCGGAGGCGGTGGACACGCCCGCGCCGGTGAGCGCGGTGATGCGCCGGGCGGCGCCGAACAGTTCGCGAGCGCGCTGCCGGGTCGCGCTGTCGTCGGCCTCCGAGGCTCGTTCCGTCACCTCCACAAGGTGCCACGGACGGGGTCTCCCGCGGAGCACCGGGCCGCCGTGTGTTGCCGGTCACGGCCGTTCTGACCGGGGGCGCAGCGCCCGTGTGATGACCGTTTTTCCTGGCGGTAACGCGCGGCAAGCACCGGGGAAACAGCCGATTCCTACCTTCGGAGCAACCCGTTGAGAGGAGCCGCGTTGACCATGAACGCACGGGCCCCGAGAGGCCGCTGGATCGAGGGCTGGGACCCCGAGAACGAGGACCTCTGGGAATCCACCGGCAAGCACGTCGCACGCCGGAACCTGATCTTCTCGATCATCTCCGAGCACATCGGCTTCTCCATCTGGAGCATCTGGTCGGTCCTGGTGCTGTTCATGGGCCCCGAGATCGGCCTGCCGTTCACCGCCTCCGAGAAGTTCCTGCTGGTGATCACGCCGAACCTGGTGGGCGCGGTGCTGCGGTTGCCCTACGCGGCGGCGGTGACCCGCTTCGGCGGCCGCAACTGGACGATCGTCAGCTCGGTGGCGCTGCTGGTGCCGGCCGGACTGGCCTTCCACTTCGTGCAGCAGCCGGGAACGCCGCTGTGGGTGTTCCTGCTCATCGGCGCCGCGGCCGGTGTGGGCGGCGGCAACTTCGCCTCGTCGATGACCAACATCACGATCTTCTTCCCGCAGCGGTTGCAGGGGTGGGCGCTGGGGCTCAACGCCGGTGGCGGCAACATCGGTGTCGCCACGATCCAGGTGGTCGGGCTGCTGGTGATCGCCTTCGCGGGCAATGCGCACCCGTCGTACGTGGCGGCGATCTACCTGCCGCTGATCGCGGTGTCGGCGGTGTGCGCGGCTCTGTTCATGGACAACGTCGACGCGATCAGGGCCAAGCCGGGCGCGCTGCTGGAGGCGTGCAGCAGCAGGCACACCTGGTGGATCTCCTCGCTGTACGTGGGCACCTTCGGTTCGTTCATCGGCTACAGCTTCGCCTTCGGGCTGGTGCTGCAGACCGAGTTCGACTTCACCCCGCTGCAGGCGGCGAGCTGGACGTTCCTGGGTCCGCTGATGGGTTCGCTGTCGCGGCCGCTGGGCGGTTGGCTGGCCGACCGGATCGGCGGGGCGCGGGTGACGGCGTGGAACTTCGTGCTGATGGCCGTCGGGGTCGCGGTGCTGCTGGTGGCCTCGGCGCAGGGCTCGTTCGCGCTGTACGTCACGGCGTTCATCGCGCTGTTCCTGCTGACCGGACTCGGCAACGGCTCGACCTACAAGATGATCCCGGCGGTCTACGCCGCCGAGGCCGAGAACGAGGTCACCTCCGGCGGCGAGGCCGTGGCCGCCTTCGCCAAGGCGCGGCGGCTCTCGGGCGCGGTGATCGGCATCGCCGGGGCGATCGGCGCGCTCGGCGGCGTGGGCATCAACCTGGCGTTCCGCGCCTCCTACGGCGGCGCGTCGGCCAGCGGCGATGCGGCGCTGGCGGTGTTCCTCGCCTACTACGTGGTGTGCGTGCTGGTGACCTGGGCGGTGTACCTGCGGGGGTCGCTCGCACCGGGGCGGACCGCGGTGCGAGCGCCGGAGAAGCGGACCGCGGAGGCCGGCCGTGCCTGAGGTGCGCACCGTGGCCACCCACTGCCCGTACTGCGCCCTGCAGTGCGGCACCCGGCTCACGCGCGAACGGCGCGGGGTGTCGGTGCGGCCCACGGACTTCCCGGTCAACCGCGGCGGGCTGTGCCAGAAGGGATGGACGGCTCCGGCGCTGCTGGACGTCGACGACCGGCTGCGCCACCCGCTGCTGCGCCGCGACGGCGAGCTCGTCCCGGTCTCCTGGGAGACCGCGCTGGACACCATCGCCGCGCGCCTCGAGGCCCTCCGGTCCGAGAGCGGTCCGGACGCCGTCGGGGTCTTCGGCGGCGGCGGGCTGACCAACGAGAAGGCCTACCTGCTGGGCAAGTTCGCGCGGCTGGCGCTGGGCACCAGCCAGATCGACTACAACGGCCGGTTCTGCATGTCCTCGGCCGCGGCGGCCGGGACCGCGGCGTTCGGGCTCGACCGGGGGCTGCCGTTCCCGGTGACCGATCTCGGTGGCGCGGACGTGGTGCTGCTGGCCGGGGCGAACCCGGCGGAGACGATGCCGCCGCTCATGCAGCACCTGCGCTCTCCGGAGCTGATCGTCATCGACCCGCGCCGGACGGCCTCGGCCGAGCAGGCGGCGCTGCACCTGCAGCCGCTGCCGGGCACGGATCTCGCGCTGGCGCTGGGTCTGCTGCACATCGCGGTGACCGACGGCTTCAGCGACACCGATTACCTCCGCGAGCGCACCCGCGGCTTCGACTCCGCGTGGCAGCGCGCGATGTCCTGGTGGCCGGAGCGGGTCGAGCGCGTCACCGGGGTGCCGGTGTCCGAGCAGCGCCGGGCCGTGCGGATGCTCGCCGAGGCGGGCAGCGCCTACGTGCTCACCGGCCGGGGAGCCGAACAGCACAGCAAGGGCGTGGACACCGTCTCCGGGTTCATCAACCTCGCCCTGGCGCTGGGACTTCCGGGGCGAGCGGGTTCCGGCTACGGGTGCCTGACCGGCCAGGGCAACGGGCAGGGCGGCCGGGAGCACGGGCAGAAGGCCGATCAGCTGCCCGGCTACCGGATGATCACCGACCAGGCCGCGCGCGAGCACGTCGCCGAGGTCTGGGGCGTGCTGCCGGAGGTGCTGCCCGGTCCGGGTCGCTCGGCCTACGAGCTGCTCGACGCGTTGGGCACCTCGGACGGTCCGCGCGCACTGCTGGTCTTCGGATCGAACCCGGCCGTGTCCGCGCCCCGCGCCGAGCACGTCGTCCGCCGGTTGCGGTCCCTGGACCTGCTGGTGGTGGCCGACTTCGTCCCCTCGGAGACCACCGAGCTGGCCGACGTCGTGCTGCCGGTCACCCAGTGGGCCGAGGAGGAGGGGACCATGACCAACCTGGAGGGCCGCGTCCTGCGGCGGCGCCGGTTGCAGGTGCCGCCGGGTCACGCGCGCAGCGACCTGGAGGTGCTGCACGGCCTCGCGACCCGGCTGGGCGAGCCCGGACACCGCTACCCCACCACCGCGCGCGAGGTCTTCGACGAGCTGCGCCGCGCTTCGGCCGGCGGCAAGGCCGACTACTCCGGCATCAGCTACCAACGCCTCGACGCCGGTGAGGCGCTGCACTGGCCGTGCCCGGACGGCGAGCACCCCGGCACGCCGCGGCTGTTCCTCGACAGGTTCGCCCACGCCGACGGCCGGGCGCGGTTCGCGGCGGTGGAGCACCGCGACGCCGGGGACGTCCCGGCGGCGGACTTCCCGCTGACCGCCACCACCGGACGGGTGCTGGCCCAGTACCAGTCCGGAGCGCAGACCCGCCGCGTCGCCGAGCTCAACGATGCCGCGCCCGAGGTGTTCGTCGAGGTCCACCCCGACACCGCCGCTCGCGCCGGGCTCGCCGAAGGCGCGCTGGCCCGCGTCTCCTCGTCGCGCGGCAGCACCATCGCCGCGGTGCGGCTGGTGCCGACGATGCGCACCGACACGGTGTTCCTGCCGTTCCACTTCCCCGGCGAGGGGCGCGCCAACCTGCTCACCGGCGACGCGCTGGACCCGCGCAGCCGGATGCCGGAGTTCAAGGTCAGCGCGGTGCGCATCGAACCCCACCGGGAGGTGGTGACGTCATGAGCACCGCACCGCCCCGCAACCTCCTCACCGGTCGGGTGGTCGTGGTCGGCAACGGCCCGGCCGCCCACCGGCTGGTCGAGCGGCTGCGCGCGCAGGGGCACGGCGGCCCGATCACCGTGCTCGGTGCCGAGGGGCGCGGCGCCTACAACCGGGTGCTGCTCGGCTCGGTCCTCGACGGTTCGCTGCCGGCGGCCGCGGTGACCCTGCCGGATCTCGACGCCGAGGTGCACCAGACCGCCGAGGTCACCGACGTGGATCGGGCGCAGCGCTCGGTGCGCACCGCCGACGGCCGCGAGTTCGGCTACGACGTGCTGGTGCTGGCCACGGGTTCCCGACCGCTGGTGCCCGAGGTCCTGGGGTTGGGAACCGACCGGCTCACCGCGCTGCGCACCCTCGCCGACTGCGCTCGCCTGGAGGCCTCGACGGGTCCGGTCGCGGTGCTCGGCGGCGGGCTGCTCGGGATCGAGACCGCGCGAGCGCTGCTGGCGCGCGGCCGTGAGGTGACGCTGGTGCACCGCGAGCCGTACCTCGTGGAGCGCCGGCTCGACGAGGCCGGCGGCCGGATGCTGGCCCAACGCCTGCGCGCGCTCGGCATCGACGTCCGGACGGGTGTGAAGGCCGCCTCCTACCGATCCGGGACGCTGCTGCTCGGCGACGGTTCCGAGGTGCCCGCCGAGCTGGTGGTGGCCTGCACCGGGGTGTGGCCGGAGGTGGCGCTCGCGCAACGCGCCGGGGTGTCGGTCAACCGCGGCGTGGTCGTCGACGACCGGTTGCGCACCAGCGACCCGCACGTCCACGCCATCGGCGACTGCGCCGAGCACCGCGGCACCACACCCGGTCTGGTGGCCTCGGCGTGGGAGCAGGCCGACGTGCTGGCCGCGCACCTGACCGGGCGCGAGGCCACCTACGCCGGGACGCCGGTGGTCTCGCGGCTGAAGGCTCGCGGCATCGACCTGGCCTCGGTCGGATCGGTGCGCGCCTTGAGCTCCGGGGACGCCGAGATCGTCACGCTCTCGGACCCCGCGCGCGGCCGCTACGCCAAGCTCGCGCTGCACTCCGGGCGGATCTCCGGCGCGGTCCTGCTGGGCTTCCCGGCCGCGATCGCCGCGATCGGCCAGCTGCACGACCGCGACCTGCCGATGCCGGCTGATCGCCTGTCACTGCTGCTGGGCACCTCGGCCGCGGTACCGGGCGCACCGGTGGGACCGCCCCAGGACGCGGTGCTGTGCCGCTGCAACAACGTCACAAGGAAGACCCTGATCAGCGCCTGGCACGCCGGTGCCCGCTCGGTCGCCGAGCTGGCCAGGGCAACGCGGGCGACCACCGGCTGCGGAGGCTGCGTCGACGACGTCGGCCGGCTGTGCAGCTCGTTGGCGGATCGCATCGAAACAGAGAGGGAGGGCGCGGCATGACCCGCACGCTCGTCGTCGTCGGCCACGGGATGGTCGGCCACCGGCTCGTTGACACGCTCCGCGAACGCGATGAGGCCGACACCTGGCGGATCGTCGTGCTCGGCGAGGAACCCCGCCCCGCCTACGACCGGGTGGCGCTGTCGTCCTACCTGGACGGCAAGAGCGCCGAAGATCTCAGCCTGACCGGCCAGGACGTCGTCGACGACCCGATGGTCGAGCTGCGCCTGAACACCGCGGTGACCGGCGTGGACACCGGTGCCCGCGCGGTGACGCTGGCCGACGGCGAGTCGCTGACCTACGACGCGCTGGTGCTGGCGACCGGGTCGAAGCCGTTCGTGCCGCCGGTGCCCGGTCACGCGCTTCCCGGCACCTTCGTCTACCGCACCATCGAAGACCTGGACGCGATCCGCGAGGCGGCCACCGAGGGCCGCGACGGCGTGGTCATCGGCGGCGGGCTGCTGGGCCTGGAGGCCGCGAACGCGTTGCGGCTGCTGGGAATGCGCCCGCACGTGGTGGAGATGGCGCCGAGGCTGATGCCGTTGCAGGTCGACGAGGGCGGCGGGCAGGTGCTGCGCGGTCTCGTCGAGGAGTTGGGCCTGACCGTCCACACCGGATCCGCCACCGCGTCGATCGACGGCGAGGAGCACGTCACCGGCGTCACGCTCGCCGACGGCACCGTCATCGACACCGACCTGGTGGTGTTCTCCGCCGGGGTGCGGCCCCGCGACGAGCTCGCCGAGATCGCCGGTGCCGCACGCGGTGAGCGCGGCGGTTTCCTCGTCGACGAGGCCTGCCGCACCAGCGTCGACGGGGTGTGGGCCATCGGCGAGTGCGCGGCGGTCGACGGCCGCTGCTACGGCCTGGTCGCGCCCGGCTACGCCATGGCCGAGGGCGTCGCCGACCAACTCCTGGAGCTGGGCGAGGGCGCCTTCCCCGGTGCCGACATGTCGACGAAGCTCAAGCTCCTCGGCGTCGACGTCGCCAGCTTCGGTGACGCCCACGGCACCACCGAGGGCGCCCTGGAGGTCGTCTACGCCAACAACGCGGCCGGCACCTACGCCAAGCTGGTGCTCTCCGACGACGCCCGCGTGCTGCTGGGCGGTGTGCTGGTCGGTGACGCCGGTGCCTACGCGGTGCTGCGACCGCTGGTGGACCGCGAACTGCCCGCTCCGCCCGAGCAGCTGCTGCTGCCCGCCGGATCCGGTGTGGACTCCGGCTCGCTGCCCGACGACGCCACCGTGTGCTCCTGCAACAACGTGACCAAGGGCCGGATCACCTGCGCCATCGCCGAGCACGGGCTCACCGGCGTCGCCGAGGTCAAGTCCTGCACCAAGGCGGGCACCAGCTGCGGCTCGTGCGTGCCGATGCTCAAGACGCTGCTGGGCGAGTGCGGCGTGGCGACCTCGAAAGCGCTGTGCGAGCACTTCGGCCAGTCGCGGGCGGAGCTGTTCGAGATCGCGCAGGCCACCGGCATCGGCTCGTTCTCCGAACTGATCACCAAGCACGGGTCGGGACGTGGCTGCGACATCTGCAAGCCCGCGGTCGCCTCGATCCTGGCCAGCCTCGGCAACGGGCACATCCTCGAAGGCGAGCAGGCCGCGCTGCAGGACACCAACGACCGGTTCCTGGCCAACATCCAGCGCAACGGCACCTACTCGGTGGTGCCGCGCATCCCCGGCGGCGAGATCACCCCGGACAAGCTCATCGTGCTCGGTGAGGTGGCCAAGGAGTTCGGTCTCTACACCAAGATCACCGGCGGGCAGCGCATCGACCTGTTCGGCGCTCGGGTGGAGCAGCTGCCGGAGGTCTGGAAGCGGCTGGTGGACGCAGGTTTCGAGTCCGGCCACGCCTACGGCAAGGCGCTGCGGACGGTGAAGTCCTGCGTCGGCAACGACTGGTGCCGCTACGGCGTGCAGGACTCGGTGAGCATGGCGATCCGGCTGGAGCTGCGCTACCGCGGCCTGCGCTCACCGCACAAGCTCAAGTCGGCGGTGTCGGGCTGCGCCCGCGAGTGCGCCGAGGCGCGCGGCAAGGACTTCGGCGTCATCGCCACCGACAAGGGCTGGAACCTCTACGTCGGCGGCAACGGCGGGTTCACCCCGCGCCACGCCGAGCTGCTGGCCGCCGACCTCGACGACGAGCGGTTGATCCAGCTCATCGACCGGTTCCTGATGTTCTACGTCCGCACCGCCGACCGGTTGCAGCGCACCTCGGCGTGGGTGGAAGCGCTCGACGGCGGCCTGGAGCACCTCAGGGACGTCATCGTCGAGGACTCCCTCGGCATCGCCGGCGAGCTGGAAGCCGCGATGCGGCGCCACGTCGACACCTACTCCGACGAGTGGGCCGGGGTGCTCGCCGACCCGGGCAAGCTCTCCCGGTTCGTGTCCTTCGTCAACGCACCGGACGCCCCGGATCCCACCATCCGCTTCATCTCGGAGCGCGGTCAGGTCCGGCCGGGCCCGGTGGTCCTGCCGATGCCCGCCATCGGACCCCACACTCAGGAGGTGCGCTCGTGAACTGGCACCAGATCTGCGACATCGACCTGCTGCTACCCGACTACGGCGTCCCGGTGCTCGTCGGCGACCACCCGGTGGCGGTGTTCCGCACGCACGACGACCAGCTGTTCGCGGTGGGCAACGTCGACCCGTACTGCGGGGCCGGGGTGATCAGCCGCGGCATCGTCGGTGACCGGGCGGGCGAGCCCACCGTGGCCTCGCCGATGCTCAAGCAGGTTTTCTCGCTGCGCACCGGGCAGTGCCTGGACGATCCCGGCACGCGCCTGCCGGTGTTCCCGGTGCGGCGGCGCGAGGCGTTCGTGGAGGTCGCGCTCCCTTGAGCGAAGAACTCACCGGCTACACCGTCGCGGTGACCGCGGCCCGGCGTGCGGAGGAGCTGGGCACCCTGCTCGAACGGCGTGGTGCCCGGGTCGTGCACGGCCCGGCGCTGCGAATCCTGCCGCTGTCCGACGACACCGAACTGCGGAGGGTCACCGACATCTGCGTCGCGCAGCCGCCCGATGTCGTGGTCGCCACCACCGGCATCGGGTTCCGCGGTTGGGTGGAAGCCGCTGACGGGTGGGGCGTGGGCGCGGAGCTGCTGGCGGCGCTGGCCCCGGCGCGGTTGCTGGCCCGCGGTCCGAAGGCGCGGGGTGCGGTGCGGGCGGCCGGGCTGCCCGACCCGTGGTCACCGGACTCGGAGTCCTCGGCAGAACTGCTGGAGAACCTTCTCGGCCAACCGCTGGAGGGTTCGCGGATCGCGGTGCAGCTGCACGGCCAGCCGCTGCCGGACTTCGTCGAGGCGCTGGAGTGCGCCGGGGCGGAGGTCATCGAGGTCCCGGTGTACCGGTGGACGGCGCCGGCCGACATCACCGCGCTGGAGAACCTGCTGGCCGCGGTGTGCGCGCGGCAGATCGACGCGGTGACCTTCACCAGCGCCCCGGCGGCGGCGAGCCTGCTGTCGCTGGCCGCCGAGCGCGGCTGCCGGGAAGACCTGCTGACCGCGTTGCGCGGACCGGTGCTGGCGGCCTGCGTGGGTCCGGTGACGCACGCGCCGCTGGCCGATCACGGCGTGGCGGCGGTGGTTCCGGAGCGCTTTCGCATCGGCGCGCTGGTGCGCGCGCTGTGCGATGCGCTGCCGATGCGCTCTCCGACGCTGCCGGTGGCCGGTCACGACCTCCAGCTGCGCGGGCACGCGGCCATCCTCGACGGCGAGGTCAAGCGGCTGTCCCCGCAGGGCACAACGCTGTTGCGGGCGTTGGCCGAACGGCCGGGCCGGGTGGTCTCGCGGCGGGCGCTGGCCGAGGCGCTGCACTGCGCGGGAGGGGTCGCCGACGAGCACGCGGTCGAGCAGGCCGTGGCCCGGCTGCGCTCGGCGCTGGGCGCGCCGCAGCTGGTGCAGACCGTGATCAAACGCGGATACCGACTTCCGCTGGAACCGATGAGGGACTCCCCGCGATGCGCCGATCACCTGTGAACCCGCCGTTGCTGCTGGTCGCCCACGGAACCCGCGACCCGGGAGGCCCGCGGGTGATCACCGAGCTGGCCGAGGCCGCCTCGGCGCGCCTGGACGTGCCGGTGCACGTGGGCTACGTCGACGTCATCGGCCCGACCGTGGCCGAAGCGCTGGCGTCGATGCCCGGCCCGGTCGTGGCGCTGCCCGCGTTCCTGGCGGCCGGGTACCACGTGCGCGTCGACCTGCCCGAGCAGATCCAGGCCACCGGCCGCGAGGACGTGACGATCACCGATCCGCTGGGTCCGGCACGGGAGATCACCCGGGCCCTGCTGGACCGGCTGCGCGCGGCCGGGTGGAGGCCGGGCGATCGGGTGCTGTTCTCCGCGGCGGGTTCCTCCGACGAGCGCGCGCTGTCGGACGTGCGCACCGCCGCCCGGCTGCTGGGCCGTCGCTGCGGGCAGTGGCTCTTCCCCAGCTACATCACCACGGCGAGACCGGCGACCGAAGGGGTGTGCGGCCCGGGCGATTTCATCGCGCCCTACCTGCTGGCACCGGGGCTGTTCCACCGCCGCCTCGCCGACCTGCCGGTCGCCGGGGTCGCCGATCCGATCGGCGTCCACCCGGCGGTGATCGACCTCGTCGCCCAGCGATACCGATCCGCCCTGCGTGACGACGTCTTCGCGGCCTGATCGACCGAGACGGCTGCGGGTAGGCCGTTCATCCGACGGATGTGCTCCGTTCGTCGTAGCATTGGTTGGTTGTCGCTTCCGCTAGGAGGTCGTCGCCATGGCCAGCACCACCACCGGATCCGCGCAGCGCGGCCGGAGGCAGCCGACGTCGAAGCAGGGTCGCTCGTCGGCGTCCACGTCGAAGCAAGGTCACTCGTCGGCGTCCACGACGAAGAAGACGTCCTCGCCGGCCAGGACGTCCGCCCGCGCCGAGTCGACGTCGCAGCAGTCCTCGAACTCCTCGGGTGCCTCGATCCCCGTGCCGTACGTGACCGCGCAGCTGCACACCGGGCACATCCCGTTGCCCGAGATCCCCGGGCGCAACGAGGTCGCCTCGACGGTGACCGCCGTGCGCGGCGCGCTGCCCTCCCGCAACCAGCTGCTGTTCTACAGCGGGCTGACGGCCGCGGCGGCGCTGAGCGTCATCGAATGGCCCGTCGCCGCCGCGATCGGCATCGGAGCAGCCGTGGTGCAGCGCAACGCGCACCAGGGCGACGAGTCGGCCTGATCGCGCAGGGGGTGCCGATGCTGCGCTGGCTGCTGTCGCAAGCCGCCGAAGTCGCCGCACCGGTGGTGCAGGCTGCCCGCGCGGCCACCACCTCTCCCGCGGACCGCCGCGTCTGGCGCGGACACGAGCGCAGCCACCTCGAGATGCGGGGTGCCCACCTCCCGGACAACGCCGACGCCGTCCGCGAGGTGCAGCGCCGGTTGAGCGAGCTCGCCGGGGTGCGCAGCGCCGAGGTCAACGGGGTGCTCGGGCGGGTGGTCGTCGAGCACGACCCCGAACTGCCCGACCTCACCGAACCCTCGCGGATCATCGGCGAGGTCGAGACCGGTTTCGGGTTGGGGGACCAGGACGTGGCGCCGCGCAGCCGGCGGCACCCGGGCAACGCCGAGGCCGTGCTGCGCGACGCCGGCGCGTTGGCCGTGAGCGCGCTCGGCGTGGGCTACGCGGGACTGGGCGCGCTGCTGCCCGGGCGGTTGGTGTCGCCGCTGGTGCCCGCCGCGGTGTCGCTGGTCGACTCGGTGCCGTGGATGCGCGCTGGCCTGCAGCGCGTGGTCGGACGCGGGCCGCTGGACCTGGCGCTGGCGCTGGGCGGCGCTGCCGGGCAAGGCCTGTCCGGGCGTCCGCTGGGTGCGCTGACCGATCTGTGCGGGCGCTTCTGCTCCGCGCGCGAGACTCTCGCGCGGCACCAGGCCTGGCAGCACTGGGAGGACGCGCTGCCGCACGCCTGCCCCGCGCTCGCGCACCGGCCTCGTCCCCGCCCGGTGCCCGACGGTCCCGTGGAGCGGGTCGCCAACGCCTCGGGCGGTGCGGCGCTGGGCGGTGCTGTCACCGTCTACGCGCTCTCCCGCGCTCCGCAGCGCGCGCTGGCCGCGCTGCTGGCCGCGGTGCCCAAGCCCGCCATCGGCGGGCGCGAGGCGTTCGCGACGACGTTGAGCACGTCGCTGGCCTCGCGGGGCGCGCTCGTGCTGGAACCGGACGCGCTGCGGCGGCTGGACCGCGTGGACGCGGTCGTCTTCGACGCTCCTGCCCTGCTGAGCGGGCGGCGCGTGGTCGACTCGGTGATCCCGCTGGACGACGACGCCGACTCCGCGGAGCTGTTCACCCGCGCGGGCGAGCTCGTCGACCCCGCCGATCCCGCCGCGCACCGCAGCAGCGGGAGCTGGTCGGTCGCACCGCTGGACGCCTCGGTCCATCCGCCGCAGGTCCGACGCGCGGCGAAGGCCGAAACCGCCTGCGGTGCGACTGTTCTCGGCCTGATCCACGATGGACGGACAGTGGCGCTCGTGGTCGTGACCGACGAGCTCGACCCGCTCGCCGAGGCCCTGGTCGACACCGCGCGCTCAGTCGCCGCCGACGTCCTCGTGACCGGGAAGGGACTGGAGCGCAGGCTCCCGGTCGACGGCGCGATACCCGGCGGTGCGGAGCTGGTCGACTTGGTGCGCGCGCTGCAGGACGACGGCGCCGTCGTCGCGGTGGTCTCGCACCTGGACGGAGACGGCCTGGCCGCCGCCGACCTCGGCATCAGTCTGTCCACATCGGACTCATCCGCCTGGGCCGCGGACGTGATCTGCCCGAGCGCCGCGGTTCTCGACCTGCTGCTGGGATCGGCCGGGGAGGCTCGGTCGGCGAGCAGGTACGCAGCGGGCATCTCGGCGACGGGCGCGCTGCTGGGCGCGCTGTTCGCCGCGTTCGGCCCGGCCGCCGGCGCCCCCGCCCGCGCGTCGATGCCCGTGCACGCCGCGACTCTGGCGGCCTACGGAACCGGCGCCTGGGTCGCCCTCCGGGGCACGACCAGACCGCCGCCGCTCCCCCGCGAGCGCACGCCGTGGCACGCTATGCACGCCACCACCGTGCTGTCCACACTGGACACTTCAGAGCGAGGGCTCTCCGCGTCCTCGGCCGCAGAGCGGCACCGCCCCTCCGACGACGGGCACGCCCCGGTGGGCGTGTTCGCGGCGACGATCGAGGGGTTGATCACCCCGATCACGCCGGTGCTAGGCGCGGGCGCGGTGATCTCCGCGGGTCTGGGATCGATCGTGGACGCCGGGCTGATCTGCGGAGTGCTGCTGGCCAGCGCGCTCATCGACGGTGTCCAGCGGGCCGCCACCGACCGCGAGCTCAGCAAGCTGCTGGCCTCCGGCCGAACCCCGGCCCGGCGACGCCGCGGGGGCACCACCGAGATCGTCTCCTCCGACGAGCTCGTCCCCGGCGACGTCGTCGAGCTGCGCGCGGGCGACGGCGTGCCCGCGGACTGCCGCTTGTTGTCGGTGGAGTCGCTGGAGGTCGACGAGTCCGGGCTGACCGGCGAATCCCACCTCGTCGCCAAGACCGCCGCACCCACCACCGCTCCTGCGGTCGCCGACCGCACCTGCATGCTCTACCAGGGCACGGTCATCGCCAGCGGTACCGGCGTCGCGGTGGCCGTCGCGGTCGGTTCGCACACCGAGCTGGGCCGCACCACCGCACAGGTCACCGGCACCGACGAGTCCACCGGTGTCGAAGCGAGGCTGGCTGAGCTGACCAAGAAGGTGCTGCCGGTCTCCGTCGGTGCGGGCGCGCTCCTGTTCGCCTCCGACCTGCTGCGCGGCGTGCCGATGGGCCAGACCGTGGCGCGCTCGGTCGGGCTGGCGGTGGCCGCGGTGCCGGAGGGCTTGCCGTTCGTGGCGACCCTGGCCGAACTCGCCGCCGCGCGCCGGATGTCCAAGCGCGGCGTGCTGGTGCGCAGCCCCGCCACGATCGAGGCGCTCGGCCGGGTCGACGCGCTGTGCTTCGACAAGACCGGCACGCTCACCCAGGGCCGGATCGCGCTCGGCGAGGTCTCCGACGGCCGCGGCTCCCGCGGCGTGCACGAGCTGCAGAGCGCGCACCGGGAGGTCGTGGCCGCCGCCCTGCGCGCCACCCCGCGCCCGCAGGACGACCACCCGCTGCCGCACCTGACCGACCGCGCGGTGCTCGACGGCGCCTGCGAGATCGGGCTGACCGCCGACGGCGAGGTGCTCGCTGAGCTGCCGTTCGAGCCGTCGCGCGGCTTCCACGCCGTGCACACCGACCGGCTGCTGTCGGTCAAGGGTGCCCCGGAGGTGGTGCTGGACCGGTGCGGGAGCTGGCGGCGCAACGGGTCGTCGCGCTCGTTCGACGCCGAGGCCCGCGCCGACGTCGAGGCCGAGGTCGAACGGCTGGCGCTGCGCGGTTTCCGGCTGCTGGCGGTCGCCGAGCGCCGGGTGGGCGAGGACTACGAGCTCACCGAATCCGACGTGGACGAGCTCGAACTCGTCGGCCTGCTCGGTCTGGCCGATCCGGTGCACGCCACCGCTGCCGACGCCGTGGAGCAGCTGGGCCGCGCGGGTGTCGACGTCATCATGATCACCGGTGATCACCCGAGCACGGCCGAGGCGATCGCGGCCGAGCTGGGAATGCTCGGTGACAAGCGGGTGCTGTCCGGAGCCGAGCTCGACGAGCTCGACGACGAGCAGCTGGCGGGCGAGGCGCCCAAGATCGCGGTGTTCGCGCGGGTCACGCCGGCGCAGAAGGCGCGCATCGTGCGCTGCCTGCGCGACGCCGGACGGGTGGTGGCCATGACCGGCGACGGAGCCAACGACGTGCCCGCGATCAACCTCGCGCACGTCGGGATCGCGTTCGGTTCGCGCGCCACGGCGGCGGCCCGCGACGCCGCCGACCTGGTGGTCGCCGACGACCGCATCGAAACGCTCACCGACGGCATCGTCGAGGGCCGGGGCATGTGGACCTCGGTGCGCGAAGCGCTCGCGGTGCTGCTCGGCGGCAACCTCGGCGAGATCGGCTACGCGCTGGGCACCGGGCTGATCAGCCCGTCGGCCGCGCTCAACGCCCGGCAGCTGCTGGTGGTCAACATGCTCACCGACGTGCTGCCCACGATCGCCATCGCGGTGCGACCACCGGCCGACCGGACCCCGGAGAAGTTGCTGGCCGAAGGACCGGAGGCGTCGCTGGGCTCCGCGCTGGCCCGCGAGGTGGGCGCGCGGGCCGTGGCCACCGCCTCGGCGGCGGGGCTGGCCTGGGCGCTGACCCGGCCGCTGGCCACCGCCGCCCAGGCCCGCACGGCCGGGCTGGTCGCGCTCGTGTCCGCTCAGCTGGCGCAGACGCTGACCTCGCGCGGGCGCACGCCGCTGGTGGTGCTGGCGGCGACGGGCTCGGTGCTGGTGCTGTTCGCGCTGGTGCAGCTACCGGGCGTCAGCCAGTTCTTCGGCAGCAGCCCGCTGCTGCCGCACCAGTGGGCCATCGCGCTCGGCGTCTCCGTGGCCGTCGCCGTGGCGATGCGGGTGTGGCAGATGTGGCCGGTGGGGCGCTCGCTGATGCCCCGACCTGCGGAATTGGGTGCGGGTTCACCCGGCGGACACCTGGCTTCCGAACCGGGCTAACCCGCTTGCTCCAGAGTCGGAGGCGTCGAAGCACCACTGAACGGGACGAGGACGCAACCGATGCCTGCTTTCCTGACCCACATCCTCACCGCAGCGGCCATCGCGCTGATCGAGACGCTGGTCGTGCACCTGGTCAAGTCGGCGCTGCGCACCGCCTGAGTCACGGCGCCGGCGAGCCGACCGGGCCGGTCAGCGCACCGGCGTCGCGATCGGCGGGCGCGGCGCGTTGCGCCACGTAGGCGCCGAGAAGGATCAGCGCTCCGCCCACCAGTTGCGGCGTTCCCAGCGCCTCCGCCAGCAGCACCCACGCCAGCAGCGTGGCCACCACCGGTTCGAGGAACGCCACGCCACCGGCGACCTGCGGCGACAGCAGGCGCACGGCGACGATCCCGGTGAGATAGGCCAGCACGGTGGATCCGACGACGACCCACCCGACGGCGGCCATCGCCGGGACGTGGTGCCCGGCCAGCTCCACCTGACCCGCCAGCAACGCGATGTCCATCTCCCACGGCCGCGCGATCGCGGTGACCACCGCAGCGCCCAGCAGCAGGCCGAACCCGGCCAGCGCGAACGGGTCGACGTCCGCCGTCGAATCGGAGAGCAGGAAGTAGGTGGCTTGGCACGCGGCGGCGCCCAGGCTCAGCAGCAGGCCCAGCGGGTTGAAGCTCAGCCCCGAGAACAGCTCGACCACGCACGCCAGGCCCACGACCGCCAGCAGCACGCCGATCACCGCGGAGCGGCTCACCGGCGCGCGGCGGACGAACCGGATCCAGCCCAGCACCAGAACCGGGCCCAGGAACTCGATCAGCAGCGCCACGCCGACCGGGATGGTCGCGATCGCGGCGAAGTAGCAGACCTGGACCCCGGCGACGGAGAACAACCCGTAGCCGAGGATCAGGCGCGGGGCGCGGCGCAGCACCGGCAGGTGGCGCAGCAGGACCGGCAGCAGGAGCAGCGCTCCCCCGGCCAACCGCAACCAGGCCACGTGCAGCGGGCTCAGCCCGGCGTTGATCAGCGGTTTGGCGAACGGTCCCGATCCGCCGAAGAAGATCGCGGAAGCGACGGCCACCGGTAGGCCGATGGCGCGGGGATCACGAGTCGGTGAGCGCACGGGCACATCGAAGCACGCCGAACCACAACTCCGGTACTGGCGTGCCACACCGCCGGAAGGCGGCACTTTCGCCCTCGCGAGGCCCCGTGCCGGCAACATCGGCCTCGCCGGTGTTCCAGAACGGAAAACGCAGCGTCCCCCGGTGGAAACACTCGCTCTTTTTGACGAGAAGCGCATAAGTGATCGACAGTCAGGTCACCCTTTGTTGAGCGGTTTTATAGGACACGCGTACTGTTAGCGGTGAAGAGCGCGAGTCCCCGCGCACGCTCAGCTGACGTGCGCGAGACTCGCAATCGTTCCCGAACTTGCGCCCGTCGCGAGATGGAGTTGAACGTGACTGCACCTGCGAGCAAGGACAGCTTCGGCGCACGCGGCACGCTGAACGTCGGCGACGCCTCTTACGAGGTGTTCCGGCTCAGCGCCGTCGAAGGTGCCGAGCGGCTGCCCTACAGCCTCAAGATCCTCCTGGAGAACCTGCTGCGCACCGAAGACGGTGCCAACATCACCGCCGACCACGTGCGCGCGCTGGCCGGCTGGGACTCCAAGGCGGAACCCGCCACCGAAATCCAGTTCACCCCCGCCCGGGTGATCATGCAGGACTTCACCGGCGTTCCCTGCGTCGTTGACCTCGCCACCATGCGTGAGGCCGTCGCCGACCTCGGCGGCGACACCTCCAAGGTCAACCCGCTGGCGCCGGCCGAGCTGGTCATCGACCACTCGGTGATCATCGACGTGTTCGGCAGGCCTGACGCCTTCGAGCGCAACGTCGAGTTCGAGTACGGCCGCAACAAGGAGCGCTACCAGTTCCTGCGCTGGGGCCAGGGCGCCTTCGACGAGTTCAAGGTCGTCCCCCCGGGCACCGGCATCGTGCACCAGGTCAACATCGAGCACCTGGCCCGCACCGTGATGTCCCGCAACGGCCAGGCCTACCCCGACTCCTGCGTCGGCACCGACTCCCACACCACCATGGTCAACGGCCTGGGCGTGCTGGGCTGGGGCGTCGGCGGCATCGAGGCCGAGGCCGCGATGCTCGGCCAGCCGGTGTCGATGCTCATCCCGCGCGTGGTCGGCTTCAAGCTCACCGGTGAGATCCCCGCCGGTGCCACCGCCACCGACGTCGTCCTCACGATCACCGAGATGCTGCGCAAGCACGGCGTCGTCGGCAAGTTCGTCGAGTTCTACGGCTCGGGCGTCGCCTCGGTGCCGCTGGCCAACCGCGCCACCATCGGCAACATGAGCCCGGAGTTCGGCTCCACCGCCGCGATCTTCCCGATCGACGACGAGACCGTGCGCTACCTCAAGCTCACCGGCCGTCCGGCCGACCAGGTCGCCCTGGTCGAGACCTACGCCAAGGAGCAGGGCCTGTGGCACGACCCGAGCCACGAGCCGGAGTACTCCGAGTACCTCGAGCTGGACCTGTCCACCGTCGTGCCGTCGATCGCCGGTCCGAAGCGCCCGCAGGACCGCATCGTGGTCTCCGAGGCCAAGCAGTCGTTCCGCACCGCGCTGACCGACTACACCGCCGCGCCCACCGATGACGCGGCCCTCGACGAGGCCGGCGAGGAGTCCTTCCCCGCCAGCGACCCGGCGTCGATCAGCCCGCACGCCAAGCCGGAGCTGGTCTCCGCGGCCAACGGGTCCAACGGCCGGATCTCCAAGCCGGTCAAGGTCGCCTCCGACGAGCTGGGCGAGTTCGAGCTCGACCACGGTGCCGTGGTGATCGCCTCGATCACCTCCTGCACCAACACCTCGAACCCCTCGGTGATGCTCGGTGCCGCGCTGCTCGCGCAGAAGGCCGTCGACAAGGGCCTGACCCGCAAGCCGTGGGTCAAGACCTCCATGGCCCCGGGCTCGCAGGTCGTCACCGACTACTACGAGAAGGCCGGCCTGTGGCCGTACCTGGAGAAGCTCGGCTTCCACCTGGTCGGTTACGGCTGCACCACCTGCATCGGCAACTCCGGCCCGCTGCCGGAGGACGTCTCCGCCGCCGTGCAGGAGAACGACCTCACCGTCACCTCGGTGCTGTCGGGCAACCGGAACTTCGAGGGCCGGATCAACCCCGACGTCAAGATGAACTACCTGGCCTCGCCGCCGCTGGTCATCGCCTACGCCCTCGCGGGCACGATGGACTTCGACTTCGAGAACGACCCGCTGGGCAACGACACCGAGGGCAACCCGGTGTACCTGCGCGACATCTGGCCGTCGCCGCAGGAGGTCCAGAAGACCATCGACTCGGCGATCACCAACGAGATGTTCACGTCCTCCTACCAGGACGTGTTCAAGGGTGACGAGCGCTGGCGCGCGCTGCCCACCCCGGAGGGCGAGACCTTCGAGTGGGACGCGCAGAGCACCTACGTCCGCAAGCCCCCGTACTTCGAGGGCATGCAGATGGACCCGGCCCCGGTCACCGACATCTCCGGTGCCCGCGTGCTGGCGCTGCTGGGCGACTCGGTCACCACCGACCACATCTCCCCGGCCGGTGCCATCAAGCCGGACTCCCCCGCGGGCCAGTACCTGTCGGAGCACGGCATCGACCGCAAGGACTTCAACTCCTACGGTTCCCGACGGGGCAACCACGAGGTGATGATCCGCGGCACCTTCGCCAACATCCGGCTGCGCAACCTGCTGCTGGACGACGTGCAGGGCGGCTACACCCGGGACTTCACCCAGGAAGGCGCTCCGCAGGCGTTCATCTACGACGCCGCGCAGAACTACGCCGCGCAGGACATCCCGCTGGTCGTGCTGGGCGGCAAGGAGTACGGCTCCGGTTCGTCCCGCGACTGGGCCGCCAAGGGCACCGGCCTGCTGGGCGTGCGCGCCGTCATCGCCGAGTCCTTCGAGCGCATCCACCGCTCGAACCTCATCGGCATGGGCGTCATCCCGCTGCAGTTCCCGGAGGGCTCCTCGGCCAAGTCGCTGGGCCTGGACGGCACCGAGACCTTCGACTTCTCCGGCATCACCAAGCTCAACGACGGTGAGACCCCGGAGACCGTGAAGGTCACCGCCACCAAGGCCGACGGCTCCCAGGTGGAGTTCGACGCCAAGGTCCGCATCGACACCCCCGGTGAAGCGGACTACTACCGCAACGGCGGCATCCTGCAGTACGTCCTCCGCAAGATGATCCGCTCCTGATCCTCCTGCTTTATCGGGCAGGATCTTTGAAGAAGCGCCCGGTAGGAGCCACAAGCTCCTGCCGGGCGCTTCTTCCTTTGTGTTCAAGACTCTGTGGTCGATGTGCTCAGCTGTGCCGGAAGCGGAACCTGAGCGGAGCCGTGGACTCCGTGCGCCGCGACTTGTGGATATCCAAATACACGGCGTCACGGCGTACTCGCCACAGCGCCGCTCAGAACCCGCGGCGGTGCCGGCACCTCAGGTGGGGTGAAGAGAAAGCACCGTCGGTGCTTGCCTGATGGCGCTTGCCTGGCGAAGTTCGGTTGCCTCAGGGGAGGTTCGGCCTGCGGCAGACGTAGGTCCTGGCCGGGGGGGCGTTGCGCCAGACCGTGCGGGAGGTGATGACCTCGTCGAAGCTGACGTCGAGGCGGCGGCGGAACTGGCGGGCGCCGGACATGCCCAGAGCGTGCAGGTAGGCGAAGGTCGTGAACGCGCCGCCGGGGGTGAGCACCGAGCCGACCTGCTGCAGGATGTCGTGCTGCAGCTTGGCCGGGAAGATCGACCACGGCAGTCCGCTGACCACGGCGTCGACCCGGTCGATGCCCGCGGCCGACAGCAGCGCTCCCAGGTGCGAGGCATCGCCCTGGATGACCTCCAGCCACGGAAGAGCGCGGTTGAGGTGTTCGACCATGCCCGAGTCCAGCTCGATCGCCACGTGCCGGCCGCCCGCGGGAAGCCGGTTGGCGATGGCGGCGCTCAGGGCGCCCGTGCCGGGGCCGAGCTCGATGACCACGGGACTACCGGTGCGCGGCACCACCGAGGCGATCTCGCGCGCCAGGTGCGGCGAGCTCGGCGCGACCGCACCGACCTGACCGGGCTTGCTCACCGCGCGCTGCAGGAAGGTCCGGTAGTTCTGCAGCACCGACGCGCCCCCTCCACCGCTCCCCGGCCCCGCAGCGGGCGTCGTCGGGGTGTCCGGACTGCTGGGCGTGTGTGGAGAGGTCACGGATGCCTTCCCGATCGGTGAAGCCGGTCGTTGGTGCGCACCAGCCTATCGGGCGATCTGCGACCGGGCGCACAGCAGTGCCGCACACCACGGGGCGCCAGGAGAAGATCAGGAATCCCGCAATTCACCGGGAGGTGCTCGACCGGTCGCGGAAAAGAGACGCCGAATTGCGCCGAAACCTGTAACGAAGTGCGTTCCAAGAACGATTGCGAAAGCTTCACGGGCTTGTCCCGAGCGGGAACAAGCCCGTGCGCGCGCTTACCTCAGGCGATCTGCCCGGCGGGCTCGATGACCTGGTCCGGGGTCTCGTCCGAACGCCTGACCCAGCTGGTCAGCGCTCCGGCCGCACCCAGAAGAACGATCGCCTCGGCCGCCAGGGCCACCCACACCGTTGCCACTTACTTGCCTCCCTCCTACTGTCCGCCCCGCCTTCCGAACGCGCGCACGCACATACCCGCCCAAGCGGGTCGATCGGAAGAAGGTTTGGGTAATAACCCGGTACGAACCAATCCTACGGCCGTGTTTCGGGACTTCCCAAACCAGGCAGATGTAATGTGCACGACACTCGAACAGCCGATCACCGCAGCCGCCGAATCAGCCACGTGCGGGTGAACGTTGCAGGTAGTGCGATCGTTCGCCCCGCAAAGCAAAATGGACGTCGCTCATCCCCTTAACGGAGTACCCGGCATGCGACAATCCGCCCGAAGCACAACAGGGCCGAATCGAGGATCATGACCACCGAAACGACGCCGCGACTGCGCGCAGACGCACGCCGAAACCGGGACCGGATCATCACCGCCGCCCAGGCCGTGTTCACCGAACGCGGTACCGAGGTACCCATGGAGGAGGTCGCCCGAACCGCCGGTGTCGGGGTCGGCACCCTCTACCGCCGATTCCCCGATCGGGACTCGCTGATCCGGGCCGTCGCCCACGACGCCTTCAGCTCCGTGCTGGAAGACACCCGCGCGACCATCGAGCAGGAGCCCGACGCGTGGCGCGCGCTCAGCCAGATCCTGCACCGCGGCATGGCGCTGCGCACCGTGGTCCGGTTGACCGTCCTGTCCTCCAGGGCGCGGGCGCTCATCAACGCCGATCCCAACACCGAGGCCGTGAACAACGAGTTCATGGAGCTGGTCGACGGCCTGGTCAAGCGAGCCCAGGCCGATGGAACGCTGCGCGACGACGTCAGCACCGGCGACATCGCCGTGCTGAGCTCGCTGGCGCTGCAGGGAGTGCAGGCGCTGCCCGAGGAGCTGCGCACGGTGGCCCCGGCCCGCTACATCGCGGTGCTGCTCGACGGGTTGCGCGCCGACAACAGCCGCCCGCTGCCGGGCCGGCCGATCTCCGCGCAGGAAGTCGTGGTTCGCACCCCGGAAGTGGACGTCTAGCTCCGGCGTACCACGCCCGCGCGCAGCAGGTGGTAGCCGAGCAGGGTCACCACCGTGCCCAGGGCGATGCCGCTGAACTCGAACGACGGGGTGATCTGCAACGACACCCCGCCGATGCCGGCGACCAGTCCGGCGGCCAGGGGCAGGAGGTTGACCGGGTCGGCGAAGTCCACCCGGTTCTCCACCCAGATCTTGGCGCCGAGCAGGCCGATCATCCCGTAGAGCACCACGGTGATGCCGCCGAGCACACCACCGGGTGTGGCGGCGATGACCGCGCCGAACTTCGGGCACAGCCCGAAGGCGATGGCCACGATCGCCGCCACCCAGTAGGCGGCGGTCGAGTACACGCGGGTGGCTGCCATGACGCCGATGTTCTCCGCGTAGGTGGTGGTCGGCGGGCCGCCGACGGCGCTGGACAGCGCGCTGGCGAAGCCGTCGGCGAAGATCGCGCGACCGAGGCTGCCGTCGAGCTCGCTGCCGGTCATCTGCTCGACGGCCTTGACGTGCCCGGTGTTCTCGGCGATGAGCGCGATGACCGCCGGGAGCACGACGATGATCGCGGCCAGGTCGAACGAGGGCGCGTGGAACTGCGGCAGCCCGAACCAGGGCGCGTCGGCCACGCCGCCCAGGTCCAGCCTCGGGTGGGTGCTGACGTTGCCGTCCGCGTCGGGCGCGGTGATCGGGCCGAAGACCGCGTCGAACGCCCACGACAGCGCGTACCCGCCGACCAGGCCGAGGAAGACGGCGACGCGCCCCCAGAAGCCGCGCAGCAGCACGCTGGCCGCCAGCACGATCACCATCGTGATCAGCGCTACCCACTGGTCCTGCGGCCAGTAGGTCTCGGCGACCACGGGCGCGAGGTTGAAGCCGATCAGCATGACCACCGCGCCTGACACCGCCGGCGGCAGCATCCGGTGGATCGCCGCCGGACCCGCGAAGTGCACGATCAACCCGACCGCGCCCAGCACGAGCGCGCAGATCAGGATCGCGCCGGTGACCGCCGAGCTGTCCCCGCCTCCGGCGCGGATGACGGTCACGGCCCCGACGAACGAGGCGCTGGAACCGAGGTAGCTGGGGATCTTGCCCTGCACGATGAGCAGGAACAGGATCGTGGCCACGCCCGAGACCATGATCGCCAGGTTCGGGTCCAGTCCCATCAGGACCGGGAAGACGAAGGTGGCGCCGAACATCGCCACCACGTGCTGGGCGCCGAGCCCGATCGTCCGGCCCCACGAGAGCCGTTCGTCCGGCGCGACGGCTTCACCGGGGCGCGGTGTTCCGCCGTCGCCGTGCAGTCGCCAGCCGATGCCCAGCTTCGAGCCCAGTCCCTGCCGCATGGCGAGCCTTCCTGTTCCACCCGCAGCGCGGGACCGCTAGATCGAGCGGAACTCTACAAACCGGACCCGTGTGACTGCCGCCGCAGCCGGGCAACCCGCGGATCAGGTCAGCCGAGGACTGGGATGATCTTCTCGCCGTAGGCGCGCACGGTGTCGTCGATCGCGTCGTGCATGGCGTAGACGGCGAACTGGTCCACGCCGATCTCGCGGAGTTCGGCGAGCCGGTCCACGTGCGCGGAGGCAGGCCCGAGCAGGCAGAACCGGTCGACGATCTCGTCGGGAACGAACTCGGTGCTCCGGTTGCCCGCGCGGCCGTGGTGCGAGTAGTCGTAGCCGCCGCGGTTCTTGACGTAGTCGGTGAGGGCGGCCGGCACGGCATCACCGGCGTCGCCGTAGCGGGCGACGAGGTCGGCGACGTGGTTGCCGACCATGCCGCCGAACCACCGGCACTGCTCGCGCGCGTGCGCGAGGTCGTCACCGACGTAGGCCGGAGCCGCCACGCACACCGTGACCTCCCCCGGGTCTCGTCCGGCCCGCTCCGCCGAGTCGCGGACGTGCTCGACCATCCACCGAGTGAGGTACGGGTCGGCGAGTTGCAGGATGAACCCGTCGGCCTGGCGCCCGGCCAGCTCCAGGGCCTTCGGCCCGTAGGCGCCCATCCACACCGGCAGCCACCCGTCGCGGACCCACGGAAGCCGGACCGGCGTGTCGTTCAGCGACGCCTCGCGGCCTTCGGCGAGGTCCTTGATCACCTCCATCGCCTTGCCGAGAGTGGCCAGGGTGGTGGGTTTTCCGCCGGTGACGCGCACCGCGGAGTCGCCGCGGCCGATGCCGCAGACGGTGCGCGGCCCGAACATGTCGTTGAGGGTGGCGAACAGCGAGGCGGTCACCGTCCAGTCCCGGGTGCTGGGGTTGGTCACCATCGTGCCGACGCGCAACCGCCGGGTGGCGGCGAGTATCCGGCTGTAGATGACGAACGGCTCCTGCCACAGCACGCAGGAGTCGAACGTCCAGCCGTGGGTGAACCCCAGTTCCTCCGCCTGCCGCATGCGGTCGACCAGCAACGATGCGGGAGGATCGGTCTGCAGCACGAGTCCGAAGTCCATGGCCGCGCTCCTCAGCTCAGGTATCCGCAGGATTCACGGCGCAGGAAGCGGCCCCTGCCGGGCCGGCCGCGGTACTCGCCGTCGTGCACGATGACCTCGCCCCGGGACAGCACCGTGCGCACCCGGCCGGTGACCCGCCTGCCCTCGTAGGCGTTGTAGTCCACGTTCATGTGGTGGGTCTCGGCCGAGAGCACCTGTTCGGCACCGGGGTCGTAGACGACGATGTCGGCGTCGGCCCCCGGGGCGATGGTTCCCTTGCGCGGGTGCAGCCCGAACATCCGAGCCGGGGCGGTGCTGGCCAGTTCGACCCACCGGCGGCGGCTGATCCGGCCCGCGACCACGGCGTCGTGCAGCAGGTCGAGGCGGTTCTCCACCCCCGGGATGCCGTTGGGGATCTTGGAGAAGTCGTCGCGCCCGAGCTCCTTCTGGTCGGTGAAGCAGAACGGGCAGTGATCCGTGGAGACCACCGACAGGTCGTCGGTGCGCAGCGCCCGCCACAGCGACGCCTGGTGGTCGGCCGGGCGCAGCGGCGTGGAGCAGACGTACTTGGCGCCTTCGAATCCGGGTGCGGCGAGTTCGTCGACGGTCAGGAACAGGTACTGCGGGCAGGTCTCGCCGAAGACGGGCAAACCCTCGTGGCGGGCCCTGGTGATCTCGGCGACCGCCTCGGTGGCCGACACGTGCACCACGTACAGCGGGGAACCGGCCACTGTGGACAGCTGGATGGCGCGGTGCGTGGCCTCGGCCTCCAGCAGCGGGTGGCGGACGCGGCCGTGGTACTTCGGATCGGTGTGGCCGGCGTCGAGCGCCTGGCGGACCAGGACGTCGATGGCGATGCCGTTCTCGGCGTGCATCATGATCAGCGCGCCGTTGTCGCCCGCCTGCTGCATGGCGCGCAGGATCTGCCCGTCGTCGCTGTAGAACACGCCCGGGTAGGCCATGAACATCTTGAAGCTGGTGATGCCCTCGTCCACCAGCGCGTCCATCTCCTTGAGCACGCCGTCGCCGACGTCGGAGAGGATGCCGTGGAAGCCGTAGTCGATGGCGCAGTGGTCGTCGGCCTTGGCGTGCCAGGCCTCCACGCCTTCGCGCAGCGTGCGGCCGACGGGCTGGATGGCGAAGTCGATGATGGTGGTCGTGCCGCCCCACGCCGCGGCGCGGGTGCCGGTTTCGAAGGTGTCGGCGGCGAAGGTGCCGCCGAAGGGCATCTCCATGTGCGTGTGGGCGTCCACGCCGCCGGGGATGACGTAGTGGCCGGTGGCGTCGAGCACCGCGTCGGCCGTCCAGTCCTGGGCCACGCCTGGCGTGGCGATGGCGGCGATCGTGTCGTCCTCGACCAGGACGTCGGCTTCGATCTCCTCGGTCGCGGTGATCACCAGGCCACCGCGGATGACGGTTCTGCTCATCGCGGGCTCCCTCAGGGCTGGGTCAGCGGGCCGTAGGCGTCGGGGCGGCGGTCGCGGTAGAAGGCCCACTTGCGGCGGACCTCCTCGACGAGGTTCAGGTCGAGGTCGCGGACCAGGAGTTCTTCGTCGGTGTCGCTGGCGGGGTCGCCGACGAACTGGCCGTAGGGGTCGACGAAGTAGCTGGTGCCGTAGAAGTCGTTGTCGCCGTACTCCTCGACGCCGACGCGGTTGATGGCGGCGACGAAGTACTCGTTGGCCACGGCCGCGGCCGGTTGTTCGAGCTTCCACAGGTAGGAGGACAGGCCGCGGCTGGTGGCCGACGGGTTGTAGACGATCTGGGCGCCCGCCAGGCCCAGCGCTCGCCAGCCCTCCGGGAAGTGCCGGTCGTAGCAGATGTAGACCCCGACGCGTCCGACCGCGGTGTCGAAGACCGGCCAGCCGAGGTTGCCGGGCCGGAAGTAGAACTTCTCCCAGAACCCGGGCAGGTGCGGCAGGTGGTGCTTGCGGTACTTGCCGAGATAGGTGCCGTCCGCGTCGATCACCGCCGCGGTGTTGTAGCGGAAGCCGGGCCCGTCGACCTCGAAGACCGGAACGACGACGACCATCGACAGCTCGCGGGCGAGCGCGCACATGCGCTGCACGGTCGGGCCGTCGGGCACCGCCTCCGCCCAGCGGTGGTGCTCGTCCTCCTGGACCTGGCAGAAGTAGGGGGCGTTGAACACTTCCTGGAAGCCGATGATCCGCGCGCCCTGCGCGGCTGCGGCTCTGGCGTGCTGCTCGTGCGCGTCGACCATGCTCGCGGTGTCACCGGTCCACTTGGCCTGCACGAGTGCTGCGCGAACGACGTTGGGCATCGACGAGGCCCCTCCCGCTCGGACTTCCCGCCGGATCTCGGGCGGATGAACCGAACGTAGGCCCACAGGTGAGCACCCGCAATGACCGCGCGATCACGCAAAGTGACGAATTGTTGCCACGGGGGAAGCCGGGTCACTCCCACCAGGGGCGGTAGCCGACCCCGTGCTTGTTGGCGCGGTCGACGTCGCGGCGCATGGTGCGGGTGTCGCGGGCGACGCCGGGCGGGAAGCCGTGCTTGATGGCGCGGTGCTCACCGGTCTCGCCCATGTAGCAGACCGAGTAGAACAGCCCGACCAGCAGGCCGAGGGCCAGCGAGCTCAACCGGATCCACATCGGACCGGGCAGCAGCATCAGCACGGCGCAGAACGGGGCGAGCTGGGTCAGGGCGCGGGCGAGGTGCCGCAACGCCCAGGTGCGGCAGGTGACGTCGTGCAGCACCCACTCGGCGCACCGGTCCGGCAGCTTGCCGCCGAAGGCGTACCAGACCCATTGCGCCGGGTTGGGTCGTGATGACGGCGCGGGCGGGGTGGTCGCCATGGCTCCAGGTTAGTCCTCGTCGCAGTGCTTCGGGACCGTCCGTTCGGCCCTCGGCGCCGATCCTATGCACCCGCTGCCGGACGGCATGACGCCACCACCGACAGCGATCTGCGTCACATTCGGGTGATTTGACGCCACGCTGGCGGGTGAAGCGCGTCCCAAGGGTAACGAGGGATTGCGGGAGCTCGATACCGCAATCGGAAAGGGGAGGAAAAGTGTTCGTCGTCGTCGTGGCAATGCTGCTGGTTCTGGTTCTGGGTTTCGTGATGTTCACCGACGCGCTGGAGGGCACCGGGTCGATGAGCACCCGGCGGGGGCTCCGCGACGTGGCCGCTCAGGTGAAGCGCAGCGCGCGCCTGTCCGACCACAACTGAGCGAAGACCACCGGCCCCTCGCGGGCCGGTGGCGTTTCCAGGGGGTCAGAGCAGTCCGCGGTGGGCCAGGTTGGCGAGCAGGGAGCGCACGCCGAAGGTCCACTGCGGACACCGCTCGCTGCGGTTGACCCGGTTGGCGAGGGTGCCGAGCTTCGGGGTGGAAATCCGCACCACATCGCCGACCTGGTGGGTGAAGCCCTTGCCCGGCGCTCCCCGGTCCTCGGTGGGTGCGAAGAGGGTTCCGGTGTAGAGGATCAGCCCGTCCGGGTACTGGTGGTGCGGTCCCAGCGCGGACGCGGCCAGCTCCTCGGGGTCCCGGCTGATCTCGCGCATGGAGCTGTGCCCGTCGAGGACGAACCCGTCCGCGCCCCGCACTTCCAGCCGCACGTCCAGGTTCCGCACGTCGTGCAGGCCGAACCCGTCGTCGAACAGGCGCAGGAACGGCCCCAGCGATGCCGAGGCGTTGTTGTCCTTGGCCTTGGGCAGCAGCAGCGCGCTGCGGCCCTCGACGTCGCGCAGGTTGACGTCGTTGCCCAGCGTCGCGGCCACGATCCGGCCGTCGCTGCGGAGGGCCAGCGCCACCTCGGGTTCCGGGTTGTTCCAGTCCGAGCCCTCCGCGATGCCGATCTCCGCGCCCGCGCCCACGGCCGCCAGCAGCGGTGCCTTGGTGAAGATCTCCGGGTCAGGGCCGAGCCCGACCTCCAAGTACTGCGACCAGAGTCCGTCGCGCACCAGCACTTCCTTGACCGCGCGGGCCTCCTCCGAGCCCGGCCGGATCGCGGCGAGGGTGCCGCCGATCGCGGACTCGACCTGCTCGCGGATCTCCGCCGAGCGCGTCACGTCGCCCGCGGCGCGTTCCTCGATGACGCGCTCCAGCATGCTCTTGACGAAGGTGACCCCGGCCCCCTTGAGCACCTGCAGGTCCGCCGGCGCCAGCAACCTCGGCCCCGGCCCGCCGTCGACCGTCGCGGCGAGCACGTCCGCCAGCGGCCAGCTCTTGCGCGGTGCGGCGCCGCGGGCGAGCTCGACGGGATCGCGGTGCTCCAGCAGATCGGTCAGCGTCGGGACGGTGTCGGTGAGGTCGACCAGCTGGTCGCCGCGCACGGCGACCACGGACGGGCCGGACTCCTGCGGGTCGTGCACGCGGCCGACCAGGGTGGCCGCGTCGCGATCGGTGGGCAGCACGTCACTGACGTCGTCGAGCAGCTTCACGTCGCACCTCTCGTTCGGCTCGACGGCAACATAGCGCCCCGAACACCGCGCGCCGCGCTGCTTTCCGAGTGCCCGCCATCCGGTCGAGAGGGCGTCTCGTCCCGCGTCCGGGAGGAATCGGGGCGGTGCTGGCGAACGGGCGCGATCGTGACGTAAGGTGCGATCGACTCTCACTCGTTCGGGTGAGGGTCGTTGGGCGGAACGGATCAACCGGCAGTGGGGTGAGTGGCAGTGGGCAGGTCGTCGTTGGCGCGATCCGGGCGAGGACGCCACCGGCGTGGCGCCGCGTGGCGGTACACCGCACCGGTGCTCGGGTACACGACCGCGGCGGTGCTCGCCGTCATCGCCGCCACCAGCGCGCACTACTCGCAGACGCGCGCGGACGAGGTGGCGATGCCCGATCCGGCCAACGCCGCGCGAGCCCAGGCATCCGCACCGTCCCGGCCGTACTTGCCGCAGCTGATGACGCCCGAGGCGAACCCCGGCACTCCCCCGGTCGTCCCGATCGTGCCGCCGCCGGCACCGACCGCACCGGCGATGGCAGGACCGAAGCCCGCCGCGCCGACCTCGGAGTCTTCCGAGGAGACCACCGCGCGCAGCTCCGCGCCGTCGACCACGACCGAATCGACGAGCACCCCGTCGGCGACCGCCGAGCCGACGCCGACCTCGGAGCCGACGCCCACCTCCGAACCCACTCGGACCTCGGAGCCGACCGAAACCTCCGAGCCGACCCGGCCTTCCGAGCCGAGCCAGACCACGGAGCCGACCCAGCCCAGCACGACGCCCGAGCCGAAGCCGGGTCTGCTGCCGCTGGTCGGGGGCGTGGTCGACGGCCTCACCGGTCCGCTGCTGGGGAGCTGACGCCGCTCGCGGAGGCCGCGCACCAGTGGGATCGTCGATCCCGGGAGGTGCCGGCCCATGGAAACGGTCGCGATCACCGGTGGCACCGGTCATCTGGGACGTCAACTGGTTCGCCTGCTCAAGCCGACGCACAAGGTCCGGGTGCTCACCCGGCACCCGGGCACGGACGCCGATGTCGAATGGGTGCCCGGGGATCTGGCCGTCGGCACGGGCATCGAGGAGCTCGTCGCCGGGGCGAGCACCGTGGTGCACGCGGCGACCTGGTCACCGGGCGCGCAGCGCGGATACCTGCTGCCGGTGGACTTCTGGCGCAGCCCACCGGACGTCGACGTCGACGGCACCTCGCGGCTGATCGAAGCCGCCGCGGCCGCGGGCGTCGGCCACCTCGTCTACGTCTCGATCGTCGGCATCGACCGACCGGCGCTGCCCTACCTGCGGCTCAAGCACACCGCCGAGGAGCTGATCAGCGTCTCCGACGTGCCGTGGTCGATCGCGCGCGCCACCCAGTTCCACTGGCTGCTGGACCGGATGTTCGGTCGCGCCGCGCGGCTCCCCGTCATCCCGCTGCCCGGCGAGCTGCGCACGCAGCCGGTCGACGAGCGCGATTTCGCCGATTACCTCGCGGGATGCGTGACCGAGGGCCCCGCGGGGCGGCGTCCGGACTTCGGCGGTCCCGAGGTCCTCACGCTGAAGCAAGCGCTGACGGCCTGGCAGCAGGCGCGCGGGACGAAGCCGCGCGTGCTCAACGTTCCCGCGCCCAAGCGCCTGCGGCGCATCGCGTCGGACTGGACGTGCCCGAACGACCGGCACGGCCGGACCACCTGGGCGGAGTGGCTGCGCAACCACCCCGCCCAGTGAGCTGATCAGGCGATCTTCACCAGCATCTTGCCGGTGTTGTCACCGCGCATCAGGCCCAGGAACGCGTCGGGAGCGTTGCGCAGGCCCTCCACGACCGTCTCGCGGTAGCTGATCTTGCCCTCGGCCAGCCAGCCGCCGACCTCGCTGACGAACGCGTCCTTGAGGTGGGCGTGATCCCCGACGATGAAGCCGCGCAGCTTCAGGCGCTTCTGCACGATCATCATCATGTTGCGCGGGCCGGGCTGCGGGGTCTCGTTGTTGTACTGCGAGATCATCCCGCACTCGGCGGCCCGGCCGAAGTCGTTGAACGCCGAGATCGCGGCCTCGAGGTGCTCACCGCCGACGTTGTCGAAGTACACGTCGATGCCCTCGGGCGCGGCTTCCTTGAGCTGCTTGCGGACGGGTCCGTCGTGGTAGTCGAACGCCGCGTCGAAGCCGACCTCGTCGAGCAGGTACTTGACCTTCTCCGGGGAACCGGCGCTGCCGATGACCTTCTTCGCACCGCGCAGCTTGGCGATCTGCCCGGCCAGCGAACCCACCGCGCCCGCCGCACCGGAGACGAACACGACGTCGCCCTCCTTCTGCTCGGCCACCTCGACCAGACCCGCGTAGGCGGTCATGCCCGGCATGCCGAGCACGTAGAGGTAAGCGCTCGGCGGCGCGACGTTCGCGTCGACCTTGGTGGCGTGCTTGACGGGCACGACGGCGTAGTCGCGCCAGCCCAGCATGTGCAGCACGAGGTCGCCGGTCTCGTAGCCCTCGGCGTTGCTGCTCACGACCTCGCCGACGGCACCGCCCTGGAGGGCCTCGCCGACTTCGAAGGGCGGCACGTAGGACTTGCCCTCGTTCATCCGGCCCCGCATGTACGGGTCGACGCTCATGACCAGGTTGCGGACCAGCACTTCCCCGTCACCCGGCTGCGGAGCCTCCACCTCGACGAAGTCGAAGTTGTCCATCGTCGGCAACCCCTGCGGACGGGACGCGAGGCGGATCTCCAGGCCCTTGCTCATTCAACTGCTCCTTTCATCAGAACACTTTCCCGGAACTCTACGCGGTGGCACGGGCCGGTCGCCGGGGGACGATCAAGGTCGATCTCGGACGCGGCCGCGCGCCCGCAGCGCCACGTTCGGCAGCTCCGGCGCCGCCAGAGCGGGTGCGGCGTATCCGTGCACGACACCGAAACGTCCCCGCTCGTCGGGGCTTTCGCGGCCTCGTTCCCACTCCGCCCTGGCCTCGGCGACCTCGTCGTGGGTGCGGCCGACGAAGTTCCACCACATGACGATCTCCTCCTCGAACGGCGCACCGCCGAGCAACATCGCCCGCCCGGGTCCCTCTGTCCCGATCGTCACGTCACCGCCGCCCCGCCCCACGTAGAGCATGTCGCCGGTGGCCACCTCGCGGCCGTCGACCACCAGGTCCGACAGGGCCAGCACCGCGTGCTCGAAGTCCTGCTCGACCGGGATGCGCAGGGTCGCACCGGGGTTGATGGTCAGCTCCGCGCCGACCAGCGGGGTGTAGGCCTTGGCCGGCGAGGTAGCGCCGAGCAGCGAGCCCATCAGCACCATCACCGACCCCTCCGGGCTGGTGATCACCGGCAGGTCGCCGTGGTGCTCGAAGTGCGGGTACACGCCCCGCTCGTCGGCGGGCAGCGCGACCCACAGCTGCACGCCGTGCAGGATCGCCGAGTGATCCGCCGGGGACTCCTCGGAGTGCGAGATGCCCCGGCCGGCGGTCATCAGGTTCAGCTGACCCGGCTCGACGAGCTGGGTGTTGCCCAAGCTGTCGCGGTGCAGGACCTGCCCGTCGAGCAGCCAGCTGACGGTCTGCAGGCCGGTGTGCGGGTGCGGCGGGACCTGCATCCCGGCCTGACCCGTGATGTCCGCCGGGCCGTAGAAGTCGGCGAAGCACCAGGCCCCGACCATCCGGCGGTCGCGGTTGGGCAGCGTCCGGCCGACCAGCATCGCGCGCGGACCGCCGAGCGGGACCTCGCGCGGTCGCAGCAGTTCGGGTTCCGGAGCAGCGGTGGCCACGCCTCCGCAGCGCAACTCATCGGGTTCGTTCTCGACATTGCTCACGTCCTCAGCCTCCTCCAGCGGGCACCAGCATGCACAATCATTGTTGAACCATCATCCAATGACGGGAGAGCAGTGGTGAGCACCGAGCCCGAGATCAAGGACAACCCCGACGCCGGCCGGTTCGAGATCCGCGTCGACGGGGAGCTGGCGGGCTTCGCCGAGTACAAGCTCAAGACCGGGCAGATCTCGTTCACCCACACCGAGATCGACGACGGCTTCAGCGGTCAGGGCCTGGCGAGCAAGCTGGTGCGCGCCGCGCTGGACGAGGTCCGGGGCCGCGAGCTGAACGTGCTGCCGTTCTGCCCGTACGTGCGCGGCTGGATCGCCAAGCACCCCGACTACCTCGACCTGGTTCCCGCCGAGCGCCGCGCCGGCTTCGAGCTGTGACACCACGTCCCAGGTTGTGAGCTCCGCTAACTACCAGGGCTAGGCCGGCGAGCACCACCACCTACGCGAATCAGGAGTCGATCCGTGTCCGACACTCCCCCACGTCGCCGACTCGGCCGCAACGGTCCCGAGGTCAGCGCCATCGGCTACGGCGCGATGGGCCTGTCCGGCGTCTACGGCACCGCCGACGACGCCGAATCGGCGAAGCTGCTCAACGAGCTGCTCGACCTCGGCGTGAACTTCCTCGACACCGCCGACGTCTACGGCGACGGCCACAACGAGCAGCTCATCAGCGGACTGCTGGCCGACCGCCGCGACGAAGTCGTGCTGGCCACCAAGTTCGGCGCCAACAAGGAGACCGGCGGAGGCAAGCCCGAGTACGTCCGGCAGGCCGTGGACGCCAGCCTGTCGCGGCTGGGCACCGACCACATCGACCTCTACTACCTGCACCGGCTCGACCGCACCACGCCCATCGAGGACACCGTCGGCGCGATGGCCGAGCTCGTCGCCGAGGGCAAGATCGGCCACATCGGGCTCTCGGAGATCAGCGCAGCGACGTTGCGCCGCGCGCACCAGGTGCACCCGATCACCGCGGTGCAGCAGGAGTACTCGCTGTTCACCCGCGACCCGGAGGCCGAGCTGCTGCCGGCGACCCGCGAGCTGGGCGTGAGCCTGGTGGCCTACTCCCCGCTGGGACGCGGGGTGCTCACCGGTTCGTTCACCAGCGCCTCCGACGTGGAGAACCTGGAGGTCCGCAAGAAGCGCTACCCGCGGTTCCAGGAGGAGAGCCTGCAGCGCAACATCGAGCTGACCCGGCCGCTGCGCGAGCACGCGGACCGCCTCGGGATCACCCCGGCGCAGCTGGCGCTGGCGTGGCTGCTGGCCCAGGGCGACGACCTCCTGCCGATCCCGGGCAGCCGCCGCATCGGGCGCGTGGAGGCCAACGTCCAAGCCGCCCACGTCGACCTCAGCCCCGAGCTCGTCGCGGAGCTGTCCGAGCAGTTCCCGCCCGGCACCGCCGCAGGCGAGCGCTACCACCCGGACGCGATGTCCCGCCTGGACCGCTGAGCACCCCGGTCGTGGTCGACGGGCTCACCGGTCCGTCGACCACGACGTCGCGGCCTCGCGACCCCGCACCGACACCACCGTCGGCCCGCGCACGACGGTCAGCCGATGGTGGCTCCGAAGAGGACGCCGAGGAGGTAGGTGACGGCTGCGGCTCCCAGGCCGATGGCCAGTTGCCGGAGGGCTCGGGGCAGCGGGGCGGCTCCGGAGAGGACGCCGACCGTGGCACCGGTGAGCATCAGCGCGAGCCCCACCAGCACGACCGAGGCCACGGTCGCCACCACTCCGATCAGGCCCACGGCGAAGGGCAGGACCGGGATCAGCGCACCGGAGGCGAAGAACGCGAAGCTCGACACCGCGGCCTTCGCACCCGAGCCGACCACCTCGTGGTCTTCGGAGGCCTCCCCGCCCCGGCCGTTCTCGGGGGCGGCCTCGTACTCCTGGTGGGCGTGCGGCAACGTCGACTGCAACTGCCGCAGCAGGGCGTCGGCGCGGCGCTGCGCCTCGGCCTCGTCCATGCCCCTGGCCCGGTAGACCAGGGCGAGCTCGTTGGCGTCGACGTCGAGGTGCGGGACGACCGCGCGGGCCTGCGGGTCCGGGGTGGCCGCGGCGAGGAGTTCGCGCTGGGAGCGGACCGAGATGTACTCACCGGCACCCATCGACAGGGCTCCGGCCAGCAGGCCCGCGAACCCGGTCAGCAGCACGACCTCGGAGGACAGGTTCCCGCCGATCACGCCCAGGACCAGGGCGAGGTTGCTGACCAGACCGTCGTTGGCGCCGAAGACCGCCGCGCGGAACGACCCCGACACCCGGGCGCGGCCGCGCGCCGCCAGGGCGCGCACGACCTCCTCGTGGATGCGCTCGTCGGCCGCCATCGAAGCGGGCACGTCCTGGTCGTAGTGGTACGGCGAGCGGCTCTCGGCGCGCTGGGCCAGGGCGAGGACGAACACCGAGCCGAAGCGGCGCGCCAGGGCGACGAGGACGCGCATCCGGAACTGCCCGCGCCGCTGCGGGCCGATCTCATCGCCGAGCAGGTCCTCCCAGTAGCGGGCGTGGCGCTCCTCGGCCTCGGCGAGACCGAGGAGGATCTCCCGCTCCTCGCCGCTGCGGCGAGCGGCCAGGCTCCGGTAGACGCGAGCCTCCTCGCGCTCGTCGGCGAGCCGGCGCCGCCAGCGTCGGATCGAACGGCCGTCACTGATCTTGTCCTGCACGCGTGCAGCCTCCCAGCGCCGACACGCGGCTACCACTCGACTCGCCGCTCACCCGTTCCAGGGACGAGCCGCGAAGCCCACGCGTGGTTGAAACTTCTACGGCATAGTCGGTGGTGTCCGAACCCCCGTGGGAAGACCGGAGCGACAACCCATGAGCGAAGCCACCGACCTCGGAAAGCTCACCGGCACCTACGCCATCGACCCGGCGCACTCCCGGCTGGGATTCGTCGCCCGGCACGCGATGGTGACCAAGGTGCGCGGGCAGTTCCTCGACGTCGACGGCGAGATCCGCATCGACGCCGACGACCCCGCCAACTCCACCGGCACCGCGCGGATGAAGACCTCCAGCATCAGCACCGGCCAGGAGCAGCGCGACGAGCACCTGCGCACCGCCGACTTCTTCGACATCGACAACCACCCGGAGATCGTGTTCACCTCCACCTGCGTGCGGCCGCAGGGCGGGAACACCTTCACCGTCACCGGCGACCTCACGATCAAGGGCACCACCAAACCCGTGGAGTTCGACCTGGAGCACACCGGCCAGGCCAAGGACCCCTTCGGCGAGATCCGCGTCGGGTTCGAGGGCGGACTGCAGGTCAACCGGAAGGACTGGGGCCTGACCTGGAACGCCGCGCTGGAGACCGGCGGCTGGCTGGTCAGCGAGAAGATCACCGTCGAGCTCGACATCTCCGCGGTCAAGAAGGCCTGACGCCCCCCGCCGGACGCTGCTGCGGCACACGCGTCCCAGACGTGACACGCGTGACCCCTCGCGCGACGGCTGGGGCGGGTGTGCAAGGTAGGGTTCCTGCGGCGCCGGGCGGACCGACGGAGGCTGATCGCATGAACCGCAAAGCCGTGACCGTGATCGTGATTCTCGTGGTGCTGGTGTGCGGCTCCCTGCTGGTGCGCGACCCCGTCTCCGCCGCTGAGGCGGTCCGCAACGCGGTCACCACCATCGTGGGCGCGGTGACCACCGTCATCGGCTCGCTGACCACCTTCTTCGAGGCCCTCTTCCACGCGAAGTAGCACGAACTCGGCTGCTCGGCACCGCCGAAAGCAGTAGTCTGGGTCGGCAATGTCGTGAATCCGGGACACCTGGGGTCGACATGAGCAAGCTGACCCAGCCGACGAAGCCCGAGAGCAAGCTGTCCCGCTCGGTGGCCGAGGGAGCCGACGAGCTGGACAAGCGGTTCCGCGCGGCACCGGGGATGCGGCGCCAGCTCAACAAGGTCTTCCCCACCAACTGGGGCTTTCTGCTCGGCGAGATCGCCCTCTACAGCTTCATCGTCCTGCTGCTGACCGGCACCTACCTCGCGTACTTCTTCGACCCGTCGATGGCCGAGGTGACCTACGACGGCAGGTTCACCAACCTGCGCGGCGTCGAGATGTCCCGGGCGTTCGAGAGCACGCTCGACATCTCCTTCGAGGTCCGGGGCGGGATGTTCGCCCGGCAGCTGCACCACTGGGGCGCGCTGATCTTCATGGCCGCGATCGTGGCGCACATGTTCCGGATCTTCTTCACCGGAGCGTTCCGCCGGCCGCGCGAGACGAACTGGCTCATCGGCGTCAGCCTGTTCGTGCTGGGCATGTTCGAGGGCTTCATCGGCTACTCGCTGCCCGACGACCTGCTCTCCGGCACCGGCCTGAGGATCGCCTCCGGCATCCTGCTGTCCATCCCGGTCATCGGCACGTGGCTGCACTGGCTGCTGTTCGGCTCGGAGTTCCCCGGCACCGAGATCATCCCGCGCTTCTACCTGTTCCACGTGTTCCTGCTGCCCGGGATCATCCTCGCGCTCGTCGCGGTCCACCTGGCGATCGTGTGGTACCAGAAGCACACCCAGTACCCGGGCCCCAAGCGCACCGAGTCCAACGTGGTGGGCGTGCGGATCATGCCGGTGTTCGCGGCGAAGTCCGCCGCGTTCTTCCTCATCGTCACCGGCGTGCTGGCGATCATGAGCGGCATCTTCCAGATCAACGCGATCTGGAACTTCGGTCCCTACGTCGCGTCGAAGGTGTCCTCCGCCTCCCAGCCCGACTGGTACATGATGTGGACCGACGGGATGGGCCGCTTGTGGCCACCGTGGGAGCTCTACCTCGGGCCGTTCACCATCGGATCCCCGTTCTTCCCGCTGATCCTGGGCATGGGCCTGGTGTTCACCATCGCCGCCGTCTACCCGATGCTGGAGCGCAAGCTCAGCGGCGACGACGCGCACCACAACCTGCTGCAGCGCCCGCGCGACAACCCGGTCCGCACCTCGCTGGGCATCATGGCGATCGCGTTCTTCGTCGTCGTGCTCATCTCCGGGATGAACGACATCGTCGCCTTCGTGTTCAACCTGTCGCTGAACATGATGACCTGGGCCGGGCGCATCGGGGTGCTGGTGCTCCCACCGCTGGCCTACTACATCACCTACCGGGTCTGCATCGGGTTGCAGCGCAGCGACCGCGAGGTGCTGGAGCACGGCGTGGAGACCGGCATCGTCAAGCGGCTCCCGCACGGCGAGTTCATCGAGGTCCACCAGCCGCTCGGCCCGGTCGACGAGCACGGCCACCCGGAACCGCTGGACTACCAGGGCACCCCGGTGCCCAAGAAGATGAACAAGCTCGGCGCCGCGGGGCACTCCGTCCCCGGCAGCCTGCTGCGGCCCGACCCGCCCGAGGAAACCCGGGCGCTGGAGTCCGCGCAGGAACAGGACGAGGAATCGCAGGTGAAATCCGGTCGACCACGCCCGCCCGAGGACTGAGGTCCGCGCCGCGCGAGCCGATCCGGCGCATAGGGTGCTGGACGTGTCCAACCGGGAACTCGTCGTGCTCGGCACCGCAAGCCAGGCGCCGACCCGCACCCGCAACCACAACGGCTACCTGCTGCGCTGGGACGGTCTGGGGCTGCTGTTCGACCCGGGTGAGGGCACGCAGCGGCAGATGACCTTCGCCGGCGTCAGCGCCAACGACGTCGACCACCTGTGCATCACGCACTTCCACGGCGATCACTGCCTGGGCGTGCCCGGGGTGGTGCACCGGATGTCCAGCGACCGGGTTCGCGGCGCGGTGCACGCGCACTACCCGGCGTCGGGCGCGAAGTTCTTCGGACACCTGCGCTACGCGGCGGCCTACGACGACACCGTCCAGCTCGACGAGCACCCGATCACCGGCGACGGCACGATCGCGCGCGGCCCGTTCGGATCGTTGCGCGCGGTGCGGCTGGACCACCGCATCGAGGCGTTCGGCTACCGGCTCGAGGAACCCGACGGGCGCCGCATGCTGCCGGACGCGCTGGCGGAGCTCGGCGTGCGCGGGCCCGACATCGGCACGCTCCAGCGGCAGGGGTCGGTGCGCATCGGCGACCGGACCGTGGAGCTGGCGGAGGTCAGCCAGGAGCGGGCCGGGCAGCGGTTCGCGTTCGTGATGGACACCCGGCTCTGCGACGGCGTGTTCGAGCTGGCCGCCGACGCGGACATGCTGGTCATCGAATCGACCTTCCTCGACCAGGACGCCGACCTCGCCGACCGGTACCGGCACCTGACCGCCGCGCAGGCCGCCCGGGTCGCCGCCGACTGCGGGGTGCGGTGCCTGGTGCTGACCCACTTCTCGCAGCGCTACACCGATCCTCGCCGCTTCCACGACGAGGCGGCGGAGGTCTTCGACGGCACGATCGTCGTCGCCTCCGATCTCGACCGCATCCCGGTCCCGCCGCGACGCTGACACGGCAACACGCCGTCGCAGATCCGCTGCCGGTGGCGGTGCTGCGCCGTACCGTGTGCGCAAGCGTTTGCCGCCGGATGTGAGGAGCGGAACCGGATGACCAGCGCCGATGTGCTCGTCGATGCGTTCAGCCGGATTCAGGCAGTGGTGCACGAAGCGGTCGCCGGTCTCGACGAGGAGGCGCTGGCGCACCGCATCGACCCCGAGTCCAACTCGATCGCTTGGCTGCTGTGGCACCTGGCGCGGGTGCAGGACGACCACATCGCCGACGTCGCCGAGACCGAGCAGGTGTGGCTGGTGCAGAACTGGGCCGCGCGGTTCGGGCTGCCGTTGGACGAGGAGGACACCGGCTACGGGCACGACTCGGAACAGGTCGAGTCGGTGCACGCCTCCGGTGAGCTGCTGACCGGCTACTACGACGCGGTGCACGAGCAGACGCTGCGGTTCGTCACCGGCCTCGGCGACGACGACCTGGACGAGGTCATCGACGCCAGCTGGTCCCCGCCGGTCACCCTGGGCGTGCGCCTGGTGAGCGTGATCGCCGACGACCTGCAGCACGCGGGCCAGGCCGCGCTGCTCAACGGGTTCCTGCGCCGCACCGCCTGACGGTGGCGCGCGGTCGCGCTCGTACCGGACAATCGCGTCATGGCCGAGCGCAAACCTCCCGGGGTCACCTTCGAGTCGTGGGTGGACCGGCAGATCCGCACCGCCCAGGAGCGCGGCGAGTTCGACGACCTGCCCGGCGCGGGCAAGCCGCTGCCGGGGGCCGGTGCGCCGCTGGACGAGCAGTGGTGGATCAAGGAGCAGATCCGCCGCGAGGGCCTCTCCGGTGACGCGCTGCTGCCCACTCCCCTGCGCCTGCGGCGCGAGATCGACGAGCTGCGCGAGACCGTCGCCGAGCTGACCAGCGAGCAGACCGTGCGCGAGGTCGCGGGCGAGCTCAACCGGCGCATCGTCGAGCACCTGCGCTTCCCGGTCGGCCCGCAGATCGCGATCGCACCGGTCAACGTGGACTCGCTGGTCGAGCGCTGGCGGTCGCAGCGACCGGCCGCGCAGGCTCCCGAGGCCCCGAAACCGGCCGCCGAGCAGCCCTACGCGCCGCGCAGGCGCCGCTGGTTCCGTCGCTGACCTGCGTATTCCCACTGTACGAGCGCGCTTTGACGGTCGTCATCGACCCTGATTCCATCTGGTGGCATGGCCTCCGGACCGCTGCTGGTGCAGCGTGCGCACATCGACCTGCTGTGGGTCGCCTCCGCTGCGTGTCCGCGCGGTTGAGCTCTTCCGCTCCCGCCCGTTCACACCCCGCAGCGATGGAGAAGCGTGCCATGACGCTGGAACCGACAACAGCGGACTTCGCCCCGGCCGACGCCGGTCTCGTCGAGGTCACCGCCCGATTCGTGGTCACCCGCGAAGACCTGGGCCTGCTCGAGAGGATACTGACCCGCAACGCCGAGCTGCGCGAAGCGATCCCGGCGCAGTCCACGGTGGACACCGCGCCGGTGGAGTCGCCGAAGCTGCGAATCCTGGTCCACGCCAGGCAGATCGTCCGCCCGGACGGCACCCACATCCGCTTCACGCGGCTGGAGTTCGACCTGCTGCTGTTCCTGGCCCGCAACCCGGGCCGGGTGCACCACCGCAACACGCTGCTGGCGGCGGTGTGGGATTTCTCCAGCGAACCCCGCACGCGCACGGTCGACGTCCACGTCCGCCGGCTCCGCAACAAGCTCGGTCCCGAGATGGATCTCATCACGACGGTGCGCGGCGTCGGATATCGACTCGATCACGCCGAGCGCATCCGAATCATCACCGACTAGACCGACCGCGTTGACCCCGACCACTGATCGCGCAATCCTGGTGAAGTTTCGTCGGCGAACTGAATCCAGGTGGGGACATGAGCGTGGTGATCGGCGTCCTGGTACACGCGCGGCACCAAGAGGTCTTCCGCCAGGCAGCGAGCACCGTTTCCGGCGTGACACTGCGCTGGGCCGTCTGCGGGGAATCCGCCCAAGCCGTGGACCGGTTGCGGGAACTGCTCGCCTCGCCGGGGGTGAACGGTCTGCTCATCGGGCCGCGTTCCTACGAGGCCGTGCGCGGTCGGGTTCCGGAGGACCTCCCGGTGGCGGTGACACGACCTAGCTCGCTCGAGCTGGCGCTGGCGGTCGCCAGGATGCGCAGCGACTACCCCGAGCACCGCAGGGCCAGCATCGACACCTTCGACCACCACGTGATCAAGGAAGTCGCCACCACGCTCGGCGTCCGCCACTCCGCTCTCCCCTACGCCACCGATCAGCCGATCGCCGAGATCGTGGAGCACCACCGCGCGGCGCTGCGCAACGGCGGCGTGGTGATCACCCCGCGCCTGGAGGTCGCCGAGGCGCTGCGCGCGGAGGCACCGGTGGTCGACACCGACCTGCTGGCGGCATCCGTGCGCGCCGAGCTGCAGGACCTGCTGCTGCGGGTGAAGGCCGGTCAGGCCGAGGATTGCCGTTTCGCCGCCGGGGTCTTCCAGGTCCGCGAGGGCGAGGACGTCGAACGCGCGCGGGCGGGGTTGCGCGAAATCCTGTTGCAGGACCCGCATTTGGCCGGCTCCTGGGTGGAGAACCGGGGCAAGCGCGGGCTGGTCCTGTTCGCCCACAAGGCGCTGCTGGAACGCGCGACAGCGGGCTGGCAGGTGGTTCCCGCGTTGCAGCAGGCCGAACGGAGCATGGACGTGCGCATCGCCGCGGGTTTCGGTTTGGGCGCTTCGGTGCGCGCCGGGATCGCGCTCGCCGAGCGCGCGGCGGTGCGCGCCGAGGCCGAGCCGCACTCCTGCGGGTTCGTCATCCAGGACAGCGGCGTCATCATCGGGCCGATCGGCGGTGCCGGACGGCGCACCGAATTCGCCTACCGGGACCACAGCGCCGAGCTGGAGCGGATGGCGCGCGAGGTCGGGTTGAGCCCGACCACGCTGTCCCGCCTGGTGTCGCTGGAACGCGAGTTGCGCGGACGCGCGGTCTCGCCCAGCGAGCTGGCCACCTTGCTCGGCATCACCGATCCGAGCGGGAGGCGGCTGATCCGCAAGCTCGGCACCGCCGCACTGGTCACCTCCGAGGGAAGCGCGCAACCCACCCGGCGCGGCCGTCCGACCCGCCTCTACCGGCTGCGCGTCGGCGAAGCCCTGGGCCAGTCGGGCACCGCCCTCGACTAGTTGCGCTCAGCCGGGGTCGCGCAGTGCGGCGTCCAGTGCGCGACCACTTCGGTCAGCGGATCGAGTCCCCGCGAAGACGCGCATCGAGCTCACCCATCGCGGAAGCGACTTCCTGTCGGCCCGAGTGGACTCGGGGCTACCGCAGCGACACCTCGACCGTGGAGGTCACCGACCGGCTCGTCCCGGGTGAACGGAGGTGCCGATCCGGATCTGGTGGCCGGGGACGTTCCACGGCTCGCATGCGATCGTGTCGACCGAGGTCTCGCAGCGGCAGATCGCCGAAGTCGGGCAGGTGCTGCGCCGCGCTCTGGCCGGATGAGTTCGGCAAGCGGTTGACAAGTTTGCGCAAGGTTGGTCAAGATCTGCTCTGCCCGGCGCACCGCCCGGGCGCGACGGAGCGGAGGGGCGATGGCGCCGACCTTGACCGACGTGGCGAAGCGAGCCGACGTCGCGTTGTCCACGGCGTCGCGCGCGTTCAGCGACCCGCAGCGGCTCGGCCCGGACACCTTGCGCAAGGTCCTCGACGCCGCCCAGGAGCTGGGCTACCAGACCGCCAAGCCGGCGGAGGCGCAGGTCGCCGGTTCCACGGTGGCGATGGTCGTGCCCGACATCGCCAACCCCGTCTACGGCACGCTGGTCAAGGCGGCGCAGGGCGAAGGCCGGCGGCGCAGGCACACCCTGGTGCTCCACGACACCGACCGCGACCCGGAGCGCGAACGCGAGGCCATCGCGCACCTGCGCAGCCAGGTGTCGGCCATCGTGCTGTGCTCGTCGCGGTTGCCCGCCGACGAGCTCGTGGAGCTGTGCGGGTCGACGCCGTCAGTGCTGATCAACCAGGAGCACGACGCCGTGGACTGCGTGCTCGCCGACGCCGGTGACGGCCTGCGCCAGGCCGTCGACTACCTCGCCGCGCTGGGCCACGAGCGCATCGCGTTCGTCTCCGGCTCCACCCACTCCTGGTCCAGCCCCCGCCGCGTGCGGCTCGTCGAAGCCCTCGCAGCCGAGGCCGGCATCTCGCTGCACGTGCTGGACTGGCACGCCGAGACCGTCGCCGCCGGAACGGCCGTGGCCGCCAGCGTGCTGGCCACCGGAGCATCCGCGGTGATCACCCACAACGACCTGGTCGCCTTCGGCGTGATCAAGGGCGCTCGCGCCCTGGGGGTGCAGGTCCCCGAGGGGCTCAGCGTCATCGGCATCGACGACGTGGCACTCACCGAGGTCTCCCGGCCGTCGCTGACCAGCATCTCCATCCCGTGGTCCAAGGCGGGATCGCTGAGCATGGAGCTGCTCGGCCCGATCCTCGGCGGACACCGACCGCCGCCGCGCAAGCACCTGCTGCCCTCGCACCTGGTCGTGCGCGACTCGACCGCTCCCGCCGCCCGCCGGCCCGCCTGATTGGTTCGCCATGCAACGACTCACCGCGTCCACCACACCCGCCTCCGCACTGCAGCACCACCGCTCGCTGGGCGCGCCGGGCATCGTCCACCTGGGACTCGGCAACTTCCACCGCGCGCACCAGGCCGTGCACACCGCCCGCGCGCTGGAGCACACCGAGGGGCCGTGGGCGATCGTCGGCGTCGCCAACTCCTCGGCGACCATCGCCCAGGCCATGCGCGAGCAGGACATGCGCTACGGGGTCGTCGAGATCTCCCCGGAACGCACCGAGATCGGCGTCCCGGCCGTGCACAGCGACGTGCTGGTCGCCGCGCAGCAGCCCGATGCCGTGCTGGACGCGCTGTCGGCGCACGAGACCCGCATCGTCACGCTGACGATCACCGAGAAGGGCTACAGCTACTCGCCGCGCACCAAGTCCCTCGACCTCGACGACCCGGCGATCCGGGCCGACCTCGCCGGTGGCGCGTCGCGGACCACGATCGGCCGGCTGGCCCGCGCGCTCCAGCGCCGCGCCGCCACGCACGCCTCGCCGGTGGCGATCCTCAGCTGCGACAACCTCACCGGCAACGGCGAGCTCACCGGACGCCTGGTGCGCGAGTTCGCCGAGGCCCTGCCGGCCGCCGAGCGCGACGACCTGCTCGCCTACCTGCGCGGCTCGGTCAGCTTCCCGAACGGGATGGTCGACCGGATCGTGCCGGCGACCACCGACGCCTACCGCAAGGCCGTCGCCGACCGGCTCGGACTGCGCGACGAGGCCCCCGTGCCCGCCGAACCGTTCAGCATGTGGGTGCTGGAGGACCACTTCGCCGCCGGGCGTCCGGCCTGGGAGCACGGCGGTGTCACCTTCACCGACGACGTCGAGCCCTACGAGCTGATGAAGTTGCGGCTGCTCAACGGCACGCACTCGCTGATCGCCTACCTGGGCGCGCTCGACGGCTGCGACCTGATCTCCGAGGCCACCGCCCGCCCGCACATCGCCGAGGCCGCGCGACGGCTGATGCGCGCCGACTACCTGCCGACGCTGACGATGCCCGCCGACATCGACTTCGAGGACTACTCCGCCCAGCTGTTCACGCGCTGGAGCAACAGCGCGCTCGGCCACCGCACGCGGCAGGTCGGCTCCGACGGCTCGACCAAGCTCGCCCAGCGCGTCCCGGAACCGGCCGCGCTGCACCTCAAGGCCGGTCGGGTGCCGCAGCACCTCGCGCTGAGCGTGGCCGCCTACCTGCGCTGCACCACCGCGCCCGGGACCACCGAGCACACCGCGGCGATGGTCGATCCGGCCGCCGAAGCGCTGCGCACCGCGCGCGCGAACGCCTCCGGCACGCGCGCGTTCGTCGCCGCCGCCCTGCGCGACGGACTGCTGGGCGACGAACTCGCCGCGCACCAGGAGTTCCAGGCGCGGGTCGCCGAGCTCGTCGACGTGCTCAGCGCCCACGGGGTCGCCGCGGCGACCGAAGAAGCCCTGCAAGCCGACGGATAACCGCACGACAAGATTGCGTGGACCCATGAGCGAACAAAGAAGTTCCACTGCGGACACCACCGAAGCCCCTCCCGACCGCAAGGCCGTGCGGCGCGCGGCGTGGGCCGGCCTGATCGGCACGACGCTGGAGCAGTACGACTTCGTCATCTACGGCACCGCGTCGGCGCTGATCTTCAGCAAGTTGTTCTTCCCGAACATCTCGCCGGTCGCCGGGATCCTGGCCTCCTTCAGCGCCTACGCGGTCGGGTTCGCCGCGCGGCCGCTGGGCGGGCTGATCTTCTCCCGCTTCGGTGACCGCCTGGGCCGCAAGTGGGTCCTGGTGGCCACGCTGCTGCTGATGGGCGGGTCCACGCTGGCCATCGGACTGCTGCCCACCTATTCGCAGGTGGGGCTCTTAGCGCCGATCCTGCTGGTCGCGTGCCGGTTCTTCCAGGGCATGGGCGCCGGCGCCGAGCAAGCCGGTGGTGCCACGCTGCTCACCGAGACCGCGGGCAGGGGCAAGCGCGGCGCGCTGGCGTCGCTGGTGATGACCGGTGCCGCGCTGGGCACCGCGCTCGGAGCGGTCGCGTGGATCCTCGCGCAGTCGCTGCCCGAGGACGCCTTGATGAGCTGGGGCTGGCGGCTGGTGTTCGGCAGCAGCCTGCTGGTGACGATCGCCGCGCTGATCATCCGGCGCAAGCTCAACGAGAGCCCGGTCTTCCAGGAGCTCAAGGAGCAGGTCGGCGAGACGAAGGCGCCGGTAGCCGAGACGTTCCGCAAGGGCCGCAAGCCGCTGCTGCTGGCGTTCTTCCTCAACGTCGGTTCCAACGCCCAGTCCTACACCTACCAGGTGTTCATGGCTTCCTACCTGGTCTCCACGGTCGGCGTGGACAAGGCGTTCGTGCCGAAGGTGCTGCTGCTGGGCGCGATCTGCGGCGGCATCGCCGCCTTCGGGTTCGGCGCGCTGTCCGATGTGGTCGGCCGCAGGAGCGTCTACTCCACGATCATGGGCGCACTGGTGCTGCTTCCGGTGCCGACGTTCATCGCGCTCAACACCGGCTCGCCGGTGGCGATCACGGTGGCGATCGTGCTCGGGTTCATCCTGGCCTGCCACGGTTCGGTCGGCGTGCAGATGAGCTACTTCCCGGAGCTGTTCGGCAACCGCTACCGCTACGCGGGCGTGGCGCTGGGCCGCGAGTTCTCCTCGGTCGTCGGCGGTGGCGTCGCCCCGCTGATCTGCGCGGGTCTGATGGCCGCGTTCGGCGGATCGTGGATCCCGGTCGCGATCTACATGATGGTGATGATGGCGATCAGCTTCATCGCTTCCCTCGTCGCCCCGGAGACCGGGGACCGCGACCTCAACGTCGCCCACGACGCGGTCTGAGCTGGTGCACCCGGAGCGGGCATCGGCCGCGCGGCCGATGCCCGCTCCGCCACATCGTCCGCGCGGCTGATCCGGCGGGGAACCCGCATGTCCTAGCCTTTCGACGTGCACAACGAGGTTCCCGCCGAGGGCCCTGCCCTCCCCCGCCCCGCCCGGCACGCGCTCACCGCCGGGCTGTGCGGGGCGCTGCTGCTCGTGTGGTTGCTGGACCTGGAGTCCTCCGACGGCATCCGCGACGGGGACAACAACTGGATCCCGCCGCTGGTCGCCGGAGCCGTCGCCGCGCTGCTGCTGTTCATCCCCGACCGGTACGTCTCGCTGCACCGCCGTTGCTGGATCGCCGCGGTCGGCTCGCTGGCGCTGACCGCGACGATGCTGCTGACGACCGAGGTCAGGGGCAACTGGGGCGTGCTGGAGTCGATCTGCCTGCTGATCCTGCTCGGTCGGGCGTGCCGCCGGATCCCCGTGCCGCTGGTCGCTCTGCCGCTCGGCCTCGCCGTGATCACCGGTCCGGCGCGGACCTTCGGCTGGGATCCGGAGGAGTTCACCTCCGTGCTCTCCTACGCGTTCCTGCTCACCTTCGCCACCGGTGGCGTGGTCGGCCTGAGCTGCTACCTGCGCGTCCTCGACTCCCGCCGGGCCCGCGCGGTGGAGTCAGTGCGGCAGGGCGAACGCCTGGAGCTGGCGCGCGACCTGCACGACTTCGTCGCCCACCACGTCACCGGGATCGTGGTGCAGGCCAACGCCGCACGCGCCATCCGCGACACGGCGCCCGAGAAGATCGACGCGATCCTCACCGAGATCCACGCCGCGGGGACCGAAACGCTCGACTCGATGCGGCGGCTGGTCCGGGTGCTGCGGGAGGTCGACGGACCACCACGGCGCCAGGGCGAGCTGTTCAGCGAGATCGCGGCGCTGGTCAGCGATTTCTGCAGCGGCGAGGACCAGCGCGCGACGCTGTCGGTCGCCGCGGCGGCCCGCAGCGCTCGGCTCGCTCCCGAGGTGGAGACCTCAGTGCACCGGCTGGTGCAGGAATCGCTGACCAACGCGCGGCGGCACGCCCCCGGCGCGGTGGTGTCGGTGCGGATCGACCTGACCGACGACCGGCTGCGCGCGGAGGTCGCCAACACCCCACCCGCCGAGCGGGCCGCGCCGCCCGTGGGCGGCCACGGCGGGTTCGGCGTCGTCGGACTTCGCGAACGGGTGTCCGCCGTAGACGGCACGATGGAGGCGGGTGCCACGCCCGACGGCGGATGGCGCATCGCCGCCGACTTCCCGGTGCTGGGCGTGCCAGACTCTTCGGCGTGAGCGACACCCCGACACGAGTGCTCATCGCCGACGACCAGCGGTTGGTGCGCAGCGGTTTCCGGATGATCCTCGACGCCCGGCCGGACATCGAGGTGGTCGGCGAGGCCGCCGACGGCGCCGAGTGCGTCGAGCTGGCCCGGCGGCTCCGCCCGGACGTCTGCCTGGTCGACATCCGGATGCCCGAGCTCGACGGCTTGGAGGTGACCCGGGTCCTGGCCGGTGCCGCCACAGCCGAACCGATGCGCGTGGTCGTCGTGACCACCTTCGACCAGGACGACTACGTGCACGAGGCGTTGCGCAACGGCGCCTGCGGGTTCCTGCTCAAGGACGCCAGTCCGGCGCTGCTGGTCGAAGCCGTGGAGGCCGCGCACCGCGGGGACGCGCTGATCTCACCGGCGGTCACGGTGCGCTTGCTGCACCGGCTGGAGACCCGGGAAGCACCGGATCGAGCGCGGACGCCGCCCGCGGTGCTGTCCGAGCGCGAACTGGGCGTGGCGCGGCTGGTGGCGGTGGGCCGCACCAACCAGGAGATCTGCGCCGAGCTGCACCTCTCCCTCGGGACGGTCAAGACCCACCTGACCAACATCCAGTCCAAGCTGGGGACGCGCAACCGGGTGGAGATCGCGGCGTGGGCGTGGTCGACCGGTGCCGTCCCCGCCGACCACACCGGCTGACGGTCAGCCGGCCGCCGGATTCCGGACTTTCGGCCGAGGCGAATCGGCCCGCAGGCCGAGGCGGAGAGCTGCGCCTGCGGTGCACCGTAGCGGTCATGAGCACCTCAGGAAGCGAATCCTCCCGGGCCGTCGTGGCCCGAACCGTTGATCCACCACCGTCCCGCCCGACCGGTCCCGGCGGTTCCGCGCCGCGCCGGGTCACCGAGTGGGACGCCCTCCGCGGTTTCGCGCTCTGCGGCATCCTCCTGGTCAACATCCCGCAGATCACCCGCATGGCCCACGGCTCCGAGAACGGCGCGTCGCACCTCATCTCGAACGGCCTCGGGATGCTGGTGGAGCAGCACTTCTACCCGATCTTCGCGTTCCTGTTCGGGCTGAGCTTCTCGCTGTTCCTGGAGGGCGCGCAGCGCTCGCGCCGTCCCCGCCTGATGCTGGCGCGCAGGCTGCTCGTCCTCGGGCTCCTCGGCGCCGCCCACCACGTGCTGCAGCCCGGCGAGGCGCTGCTGCCCTACGCGATCTTCGGGCTGCTGGTCCTGCTGCCCGCGTCGTGGTTGCCGACCCGCGTGCTGGTGCCGGTGAGCGTTCTCGCCGCACTCGCCGGGTTCACCGCGGTCTCGGGCGGGATGTTCAGCATCCCGGGGCTGTTCCTGCTCGGCCTGGCGTGCGCCCGGACCGGGATCGCGCGGACGGTCGACCGCCGTCCCGGACAACTCGCGGTCGTGCTCGTCATCGCGGTGCTGCTGAGCGTTCCCGCCGTCTGGGCACAGCTGGTGTACCCACCGGACGGTCCGCTGACGACCCGCATCGCGGCGGCTGCCGGTGTTCTCGGCGCGGTCGCCTACGCCTCGGCGTTCCTGCTCGTGCTCCGCACGAGGATCGGCCGACCGCTGGCGGCGCTGGTGGAACCGCTCGGCCGGATGGCGCTGACCAACTACCTCACCGCCACGCTCCTGGTCGTCGCCGTGGCCGGGCCGCTGGGCCTGCGCGAATCCACCGACTGGTCCACCGCGCTCGGGCTGGCGTTGATCGTTCTCGCCGTCCAGGCCGCCTTCAGCCACTGGTGGCTCGGGCACTTCCGGTACGGGCCCGCGGAGTGGGCGCTGCGCACCGCGACCTGGTGGAAGCCGATGCCGCTGCGCCGGGTGCCCGCGTAGGTCGGCTGCTCACTCCTCGTTCACGAACCGCAGGTAGCGGGCTGCCGAGCGCTGGACGATCTCGTGGGCACCGGTGGGGATCACGGTGTCCCACCAGGCTCCGTGGAGGGAGTCGAAGGTGAGCTCGTCGAGGAGCTCGGCGGCCCGCCGGACCACGCTGGGGCGTTCCGGGATGAGGTTCGGGTAGCTGTACATGAAGCCGACATGCGTGCGGTCCGGGATGACCTGGACGATGTCGCCGGTGAACAACGAGCCCTTCCCGGCGGCGCTGTGCAGGACGGCGCCGCCGGCGAAGTGGACGCCGAGGTTGATCAGCGTCAGGCCGGGGACGATCTCGTGGGTCGTGCCGCCCCAGAACCGGATCGCCGGGTCCGGGCGGCCGACCCACTGCCGGTCGGCTTCGTGCAGGTGGATGGGCACGTCGAAGGCGCGGGCCCACTCGATCATCGTCGTGTAGTAGTGCGGGTGGCTGATGGCGATGCCGATCAGGCCGCCCAGGTCGTTGATCGCGCTGACGATCTCGTCGTCCAGGTAGGCCGTGCAGTCCCAAAGGACGTTGCCCGCGTCGGTGCGCACCAGCAGCGCGCGCTGGCCGATGGCGAACTTCGGTTCGCAGCCGATGCCGAGCACGCCGCCCTCGTCGCGCAGCACGGCGCTGCGCTCGGCGCGGAGGGCGTCCAGGTCGGTCCACTGCTGGCCGTCGCGCGGCACCCACTGGCGTTCGTCCTCGCAGATCGGGCAGTCCTCTCGGGCCTCGGCGTACTGCATCCCGCAGGTCGCGCAGATCGGCAGCCCCATCGTCGTCCCTCCCCGGTGTCGGCGCCCGGAGCCAAACTACCGCTGGTCGCTGTCAGAGGTGAGGCGGACAATGCGGGCATGTGCCGCAGCATCAAGACCCTCCGCCCGCCCTACGCCGAGCAGGTCACCGACGCCGACGTCCGGGCGGCCGCCCTGCAGTACGTCCGCAAGATCTCCGGGTTCCGGGCGCCGGCCGCCCACAACGCCGAGAGCTTCGAACAGGCGGTGGACGAGATCGAGCGCGCCACCGCGAAGCTGCTCGGGTCGTTGCAGGTCAGAGGCCGGTAGATCCCTCCCCGTGACAGCCGGTGCCGGTCGAGCGCGGGACGTCGAGGGTGGGGTTGCGGTCGAAGAACCCGACCGGCGTGAGCGTGAAGCCCGCGCGGTCGACGGGCATGATCGGCCAGTCCTCGGGCCGCGGGAAGTGGGTGAGCCCGAATGTGTGCCAGACGACGATGTCCTGGCCGTCGATGTCGCGGTCCCGCGCCGTCCAGGCCGGTAGCCCCGCGCCTCCGGGGTTCTGGTTGACCAGGTCGCCGGCCGGGTAGCGCTGCTCGCGGTCGTAGCGGGTGACCCACAGGTGCTTGGTCGCGAAGGTCCCGCGGGCGTGCACCGAGGCGGACTCGTCGGCGAGCATGACCGGCCGGCCCTCGGGGTGCAGGACGTAGGAGACGTTGTCGCCGTAGCGGTTCTGGCTGCCGGGGTTGACGATGTGCCACGTCCGGGCCCGGGAGTTGTCGGCGAGCCGGGCGGCTTGCCCCTCGGTCCTCAGCCGGGTCCTCTTGGCCCGGAACGCGTTTCCGCGCGGGTTGGTCTCGCTGACCGGGACGCGTTCGGCCTCGACCTCCTCCACCGCGTTGCGCTGCCCGTCCACGGCCACGTCGAGCCGAGCGCAGAACAGGTGCTGGTGGAACGGGGCGCCCAGGCCGGGGGCGATCTGGGTGGCGTACTCGTGGCCCTCGTCGGGGTAGGCGGCGGTGAAGGTGATGCCGGTGGCCTTGCACTCCAGCTGGATGGTGCCGTCGAGGTAGAAGTACCAGTAGAAGCCGTAGTCGTAGTTGCCGACGGTGGTGAAGAACGAGATCACCAGGCGGCGCTGGCGCCGGGTCTCCTGCGAACCGGTGAACAGGTCGGTGTGCTTCCAGAGCACCCCGTAGTCCTCTTCGTGCATGCAGATGCCGTTGCGGATGGTGCGCGGCCTGCCGAAGTCGTCGGCCACCACGGCGTCGAAGTAGTGGATTTCGCCGAGGCAGTCGCAGCCCAGTTCCAGCGAGTTGGTGTAGCGGGCGAACATGTACTCGCCGCAGTCGAAGTAGTTCTGCCAGAACCGCACCGGCGACGGATCCGCGTAGGGCACCACCATCTCGGCGATCGAGGCGCGGTGCAGCACCTGCCGCTGGTGGAAGGACAGCTGGTGCAGGGTGAGCCCTTCCCGCTCGTTGAAACCCAGCCGCAGGTCCCAGTTCTCCCAGCGCACCCGGTGGCCCTCGACGGTGAAGCTCGGGCCCTCGGGCTGGGTGATCTCGATGGGCCGAAGGCTCGTGCGGGCCGGCCCGGTGACCTCGGGGTCGTCGAAGTTGCCGGACTCCTGCGGGACCGGGAGCTCGCGGTGGTCGACGATGCGGGTGACCTCGCGGTTGGTGAGATCGATGTAGGCGCACAGCCCGTCCACCGGGTGCGCCCACGGGTGGTCGGCCGGGTGGAACTGCTGGAACCCCAGCGACCGGATGATGCGCTTGCCCCGCTCCCCCGGCTCGTCGTAGACGCCCGCCGACAGCGGCGCAGCGCGCACCGTGGCCGGGTCGATCCCGCGCTTGCGCAGCGCCGAGGTCCAGCGCTCGTCGGCGTTGACGATCTCCTCGACCAGCTCGAACTCGGTGTCGATGATCGGCGGCTGCCCGTCCACCGCCGGGTCCAGCCGGCGCACGGAGTCCACAGTGGATCGCGTGGCGGAGACGACGGTGTCGTGCGAGACGCCGCTGGCCAGGTCCAGCAGCACCGCCCGGAACCGGCGGTCCGCTTCCTGTCCCGGTCGGTGGGCGAGCGCCGCGTCCCTGTCGGGTTCTTCGAGCGTGACGAAGGTGAACCGGACGTTCTCACCGAGCAGGCCGGCGCCGTCGAGCGCCGCGCGGACCGCGGTCACCTCCTCGGCGGTCATCGGGTCCAGCGGGTGCGCGGTCGTGGTGGCGGGCTGCTCGGCAATGGTCATGCTTCCCTCCCCGGAACGGCCGCCGGTCCGGCGGCGGCAGGCCACCCCAGCATGGCGCTGATGGCTCTCGCAGGCGAGGCCGATCCCCCGATGAGACCCCACGCGCTTCGCCTGCGGTGTGCGAGGTGCGAGGGTGGCTCCGTCGCCCACGGGAGGAGCAGGGATGTCCGGGCTGCTGGCCGGGTTGGAAGACCGCGTCGCAGGTGTCCGCGAGCTCTACGAGGACCTGCACCGGAACCCGGAGCTGTCGTTCCGGGAGGAGCGCACCGCCGGGGTCCTGGCGCAGCGCCTGCGGGCGGCCGGCTACGAGGTGACCAGCGGGGTCGGCGGGACCGGCGTCGTGGGCGTGCTGCGCAACGGCGACGGGCCGGGCGTGCTGCTGCGGGCGGACATGGACGCGCTGCCCGTCCGCGAGGTCGAGCAGGTCCCCTACCGCAGCACGGCCGTCGGCGTCGACGCCGACGGCAACGAGTCACCGGTGATGCACGCCTGCGGGCACGACGCGCACATGGCGGCCCTGATCGGTGCGGCCGAGCAGCTGGCCGCGCGTCGAAACGCCTGGTCGGGAACGGTTCTGGCGGTGTGCCAGCCCGCCGAGGAGGTCGGCGGCGGTGCGCGGGCCATGATCGACGACGGTTTCCTGGACCGCTTCCCCGCCTTCGACGTGGCCCTGGGCCAGCACATCGCCTCCGCCCCGAGCACGCACCTGTACGTGCGGCCCGGGGTGTTCATGGCCGCCGCCGACAGCCTGCGGGTCACCGTGCACGGCCGCGGCGGGCACGGCGCGCAGCCGCAGGCCACGGTCGATCCGATCGTCATCGCCTCCTCGATCGTGCTGCGGTTGCAGACCGTGGTGGCGCGGGAGATCTCCCCCGAGGACGTCGCGGTGGTGACCGTCGCCGCGGTGCACGCGGGCGGCAAGGAGAACGTCATCCCCACCACCGCCGAGCTCAAGCTCAACGTGCGCACCTTCGACCCGGAGGTGCGGGAGACCGTCCTGGCCGCCATCGGCCGCATCGTCCGCCACGAGGCCGCGGCAGCGGGCGCGCCCCGCGAGCCCGACATCGAGCCGATCAACTCGTTCCCGCTGCTGGTCAACGACGTCGACGCCGCCCGACGGGTTTCCGACGCCTTCGCCGGACAGTTCGGTGACGAGTTCGTGCACACGCCGCAGGCCAAGGCCGGCAGCGAGGACTTCGGCGCGTTCGGCACCGCGGCCGGGGTACCGTCGGTGTTCTGGAACTTCGGGGGTTTCGACCCCGCGCTCTACGCGGACCCGGCGAGGCCGAACGCCGCGGTGGCGGCCGGGAAGGCGCCCGGCAACCACTCGCCCGAGTTCGTGCCGACCGGCCTGGAACCCACCCTGCTGCGCGCTTCGTCCGCCCTGCTCACCGCAGCCGCCCTCTGGCTCGACTGACCGGGCGCGCTCACGCCTCCGGTTCGGCGGGCTCGGCGCTGCTGTCGTGCCTGGAGCGCACGAACACGCCGATGCCGAAGCAGACGATCGCACCGATGACGATGAGCATCACCGCACCCGGTGCGTGGCCGTGACCCACGTGCTGCACGAAGAACAAGCCGACCACGTAGGGCGCGGTGACGGCGATGCCGATCCGCGTCGGCAACCACAGGCCGGCGAAACCGGCGAGGATGCCACCGGTGAGGAACCCGCCGACCGTCGGATCGTCGAACCACACGACGACCAGGAACGCCGCCATCAGCACCAGCACACCCGCTGCGCGTGCGCGAGGGCGCTTGATCTCCGCCGCCAAGGTCCGCCTCCGGTTCCGGTTGATGTCCGCCTGCAGCCGCCCACTGTAGCCGGTGATCAACTCGCCGTGGGGCCTTTCTCGAAGTGCGCCCGCGGCGGAGGTGGTGGAGCCGGGACGCGTGAGCCCGGGAACACTTCACCGGCCACGGCTGACCGACGGGCTAGTTTCGGGGTGGATGCGTCGGTGGAGCGACTGGAGGTGGCACCGGATGGAGCAGTCGGAGCGGACCGTGATCGGCGTGCTGGGCCTGGGCGAAGCGGGCGGTGCGTTCAGCGCCGGCCTGGCGGCGGCGGGCGCGGTGGTGCGCGGTTACGACCCCGCGGTGGCGGCCGGGCCGGACCTCATAGCGGCCACCAGCGAGTCCGATGCGGCGACCGGCGCGGATCTGGTGCTCAGCGTGAACCGCTCGGCGGTCGCCGTGGAGGCGATGGAGTCCGGTATCGGCTCGCTCCCGCGGGGTTCGGTGTGGGCCGACCTCAACACGGCGTCGCCGGAGAAGAAGCGCCGGCTGGCCGAGATCGCCGAGGAGCGCGGTGTGCCGTTCGCCGACGTGGCGATCATGGCACCGGTCCCGGGGCCGAGGCTCCAGGTCCCGCTGCTGGTCAGCGGATCCGGCGCGCAGCGCGCGGCCGAGCTGCTGCGCGGCTTCGGCGCGAACGTCGAGGTCCTCGACGGCCCGGCGGGGCTGGCGGCGACCCGGAAGTTGTTGCGCAGCGTCTACTTCAAGGGCATGGCCGCCTCGATCGTCGAAGCCCTGGAGGCCGCCAGGGCCGCCGGCTTCGAGGACCTGCTGCGGGAGAACATCATCGCCGACTTCACCGCGGCGGGTGAGTCCACCGTGGACCGCATCGTCTCCGGCACCTACCAGCACGCGGTGCGCCGCACCGACGAGATGGCCGCGGCCACCGAGATGCTCACCGACCTCGGCGTCACCCCCACCATGGCCGCCGCCAGCCGAGACCTCCACGCCCACCTCAACCCGCACCCCCGCTGACGAATCGCCCTGGGCCCAACCGCTCCTACGCCACCGGCAGACCGCGTCGCATGCGCAGGCGCAGGTCCCACAGGGCGAGGTTGAACGGGAAGCGGCGCAGCGGGCGCGGGGCGCGACCGCCCACCGCCGAGACGACCGCGATGATCCGGTCGAAGCGGGCCTGGTCGCGGGCCGTCCAGGGCAGGCGCATCTCCTCGCGGAACCTCGGCGGCAGGAACCCGGTGGTCATGAACACGTTGAAGGGGCCGAACACGGCGCTGAGCGGTTTCGGCAGGAACTTCAGCGCGGCCACGTCGTGCAGGAACTCGCGCACGGTGTCGTCGATGTGGACCTCGGCGAGCTGGGCGTTCCAGTACCGGTCGAACTCGGCGCGGTCGGCGGGCCACATGTCCTCCCGCACCTGCAGCGTCGTGCCCAGCGGGGCCGAGAAGCGGTAGACCTCGTCGAGGTCGGCGGGATCGGAGATGTCGCGGAACAGGCGGTGGACGTCCTCGATCCCCTTGTACATGCAGGCCGCGACCCACAGCTGCAGCTGCGGGTCGAAGGCGTTGTAGGACACCGGACTCCGCTCGGTGGAGCGGACCTGGGCGTGCTGCGCGTTCACCGCGCGCCGGTACGCCCGGCGCTCCTCGTCGGTGCCGAGGGTGGCCACCGCGATGTAGGTGATCGTGGTGCGGGTGCGCTTGGCCGGGCGCTTGAACAGGTTTCCGCTGTCGACGCGGCTCTCCACCACGCCGTACCCGACGCCGGGACGGCTGAGCTGCATGATCACGTTCGCGGATCCGGCCAGCAGGCCGGCTCCCAGGACCGAGTTCTCCACGCCGCTGCTGCGCCGCATCGCACGACCTCCACGGCCAGATCTGGGAACGGTCGTTGTCAAATCCATGAGACGAGTCGCGCTGGGGGATGTCAAGATGGTTCGGTGGCCACCACTCCTCTGCGCGTCTACGGCGGCGTGACGGGTTCGGACCGCCAGGCCGAACGTCGCGCCTTGTTCATCGAGGCCGGGCTGGAGCTCCTCGGTTCCTCCGACGGCGATCCGAGCCTGACGGTGCGCGGGGTCTGCCGGCAGGCGGGACTGGCCAACCGCTACTTCTACGAGAGCTTCACCGACCGCGACGAGCTGGCCACCGCCGTCTACGACCACGTCGTCAACGAGATCGCCACCACCGCGCTGGACGCCGTGACCGTCGTCGAGGAACCCGAGAGCAAGGTGCGCTCCGGCCTGACGACGATCGTGCAGCTCATCTCAGACGATCCGCGTCGCGGACGGCTGCTGTTCTCCCCCTTCCTGGCGGGAACACCGCTGGCGCACCGGCGGGCCGAGTCGACGCGGCTGTTCACCCAGCTGATGGGCACGCAGGCGCGGCAGGTCTACGGCGTGCAGGACGGTGCGAGGCTGGAGCTGCTGTCGAGCTTCCTGGTCGGCGGACTCGCCCAGACGCTCACCGCCTGGCTCGACGGCGGGCTGGACGCGTCGGAGTCCGAGATCGTCGAGTGGTGCAGCGAGATCTTCCTGGCCATCTCCGAGTTCCCGCAGTAATCGGCAGTCCCGCCGACCACCGCGTCGACCGCCGGTGGTCACGTCCCAGACGGGAGCGAATCGTGACGCTGACCGACCGGATCGCCGCAGCTGTGGCCGCGCCCCGCACCGACGACGACTTCGACCCCCACGCCGAGTTGACCGAGGTCCTGGCCGGGATCGGGATGAGCCCGGTCGACACCGGCGGCCGGGTGCGGTTCCTGGGCGCCGACCCGGTCGTGCCGAGCACGCTCCGGCTGGGCGCAGCGGCGGCGATCACCCTCGCGGCCAAATCCGCGGCGATCGCGCGGTTGTGGCGGCTGCGCGGTGGCGAAGGGCAGGACATCGAGGTCGACCTGCGCACCGCACCGCACCGGTTGTGCCCCTTCTACGACCGCAGGTGGGAACTGCTCAACGGCTATCCCGGCGCCGGGGATGCCAACCGGTCCTTCGGTTTTCGCTTCTACCCCACCGCCGACGACCGCTGGGTGATGCCGCTCAACCCGTACCCGAAGCTCAAGGCCGGTGCGCAGCGGCTGCTCGGCGTGCCGGAGGACTCCGAGGCGGTGGCGGCGGCCATCGGCCGGTGGAACGCCCGCGACCTCGAAGAGGCCGGGGCCGTCGCCGGTGTCGTGATGCCGATGCTGCGCAGCGCCGAGGAAGTCCTCGCCGAGCCGCAGCACACCGAGCACTTCGCCGCGATGCCGCTGGTGGAGATCGAGCGCATCGGCGACGCCGAACCCGAAGCCCTGGCACCGGGCGTCGAACAACCGCTGTCGGGTGTCCGGGCGCTGGGCATGGGGCACGTCATCGCCGGTGCCGGGACGGGTCGGGCGCTCGCGCTGCACGGCGCGGACGTGCTGAACCTGTGGCGGCCGGGCGAGTTCGAGCACGAGGGCGCCTACATGAGCGCCAACGTGGGCGTGCGCTCGGCGACGATCGATCCCCGAGAGCACCGTCCCGCGGTCGCCGAGCTGCTGGTCGGCGCGGACGTCTTCTACGCCAACCGGCGGCCCGGCTACCTCGACGAGATCGGGCTGTCGCCCGCCGAGGCCGCCGAGCTGCGGCCCGGGATCGTGCACGCGACCACCACGCTCAACGGTGAGCGCGGACCGTGGGCAGACCGGGTGGGTTTCGACCAGACGGCGGGCAGCCTGGTCGGGATGATGGACCTGGAGGGTGACGGCACCAGGCCGATGCTCCCGCCGATCCTGGTGGTCAACGACTACATCGTGTCCTGGCTGCTCACCGCCGGGATCACCGCGGCCCTGACGCGGCGCGCCACCGAAGGCGGCAGCTGGCGGGTCCACGTCTCGCTCACGCGCGCGGCGCTGTGGATCCTGAGCCTCGGGGTCTTCGACCGCTCCTACGCCTTCGACACCGCCGGGCGCGGCGAGCAGCACGCGTACCTGGATCCCGAGACCTTCACCGCGGACACACCTCTGGGCCGCTACCAGGGCGTCACGGACCAGGTCCGCATGACGGCGACGCCGGGCCACTACCGCCACGTCCTCCTCCCCCGGGGCTCGAGCCGCCCCCAGTGGCTCTGACCCCGCGACCAGTCCAGGACAGGGAGGCGGTTCCGGTCCGAGTCGACCGCGCGACGAGGACGAGCTAGGTGATGACGCTCGGCAGGTAGGTGGCGGTTCCGGGGACGGCGATCATCAGCAGGATCAGGGCGAACTCGATGGCCAGGTAGGGGGCGATGCCTCGGAAGATGTCACCGAGGTCGAGCTCCGGGACCACCGACTTCATCGTGTAGAGGTTCAACCCGACCGGCGGGGTGATCACCGCCAACTCCAGGTTCACCACCAGCAGCACCCCGAACCACAGCGGGTCGAAGCCGAGCTCCTCGATGGCCGGGACCAGGATCGGCGTCACCACCAGCAGCAGCGACGCGGCGTCGACCAGGCAGCCCAGCAGGATCAGAACCAGCATGATCCCGATCAGCACCACGTAGGGATGCACGTCCAGGCCCACCACGAAATCGGTGAGCGCCTCGGGAACCCGCGCCACCACCAGCATCTGGGTGAACACGAACGCCGAGCCGACGATCGCCAGCATCGCCGCCGACACGGTCGCGGTCGAGGCGAAGATGAGCTTGAGGTTCTGCCACCCCAGCTTCCGGTACACCAGCCCGGTCATCGCGAACGCCAGCAGCGCCCCGATCGCCGCGGCCTCGGTGGGCGTGGCGAACCCGGTGTAGATCGAGCCGAGCACCATCGCGATGAGCACCAGCGCCGGGGTGATCTTGCCGATGGCCGCCCATCGCTCCCGCCAGCTGAACCGGTCGCCGTCGCGGGGCGCGCTGTCGGGGTTGAGCTTGGCGCGCACCACGACGTAGCCGATCATCAGCGCGGCCAGCAGCAGTCCGGGAACGATGCCGCCGGCGAACAGCGCGGCGACGCTCTCGCCGGTGACCGAGGCGTAGAGGATGAACATCAGGCTCGGCGGGATGAGCATCGCCAGCGCGCCGGAGGCCGCCACCGAACCAGCGGCGAAACCCGGTTTGTAGCCGCGCGAGAGCATCTCGGGCACGGCCATCCGCCCGATGAGCGCCACCGAGGAGATGCTCACCCCCGACATGGCGCCGAACAGCGTCGAGGACGCGATGGCCGAGGCACCGAGCCCACCCGGCACGCGGGTGAACCAGCGGTGCGCGGCTCCGAACAGGTCGCGCCCGAGTCCGGTCACGGCGAGCGCTTCGCCGAGCAGGATGTACAGCGGTGCCGCGACCAGCGCGTACTCCTGCAGCTGGGCGCCCATCGCCAGCGGCACCAGCTTCAGCCCGCCGAATCCGGACAGGCACAGCAGTCCGCCGATGCCGGAGACCGACAGGGCGATGAAGATCGGTGTGCGCACCGCGATCAGCACCAGCAGCAGCACGACCGCCAGCACCACGATGAGCCCGTGGGAGAGGATCACGCGTTCGCTCCGTCCTGTGCGGTGTCGGCGCCCGCGGCGGTCGCGGCGAGCTCCGGTTCGGCGTGCGGCGGGAACAGCAGCGCCACGAGCAGCAGGAACGCTCCGGCCGCGCCGAGGATCAGGTCCGGTATCCACAGTGGAACGCTGAACGTGCCGGAACCGGTGAGCCCGTGACCGTAGGACAGCACCATGGACTGGAAGCCGGTGACGGCCAGCACCAGTCCGAGCAGGGCGGCCGCGGTCGCCGTCACCGCGTCGGCGCCCTTCCGCCACCTCGGCGGCAACGAGCGGTGCACGAGGTCCATCGAGATGTGGTGGCCGGTGGCGTACAGGTGCGGGATGGCCAGCACCGTCACGGCCAGCACCGCGCTGGAGTTGAGCGGGTAGGCCCAGTCGGTGGGCGCGCGGAAGGCGTAGCGGGCGATGACGTCGTAGCTGATGGACAGCATCATCAGCCCGATGGTGATCATGGCCAGCACCGCCATGGACCGGGTGCCGATCAGCACGATGCGGCGGAGGTGGTTCAGCATCGTCGCTCCTCAGGCGTCGCGGATCAGCTGGAGCGCCCGCTGCGCGGCGACCGGGTCGCCCAGCAGGGCGCGCCAGCGCTCGTGCACGGCCGACACGGCGTCGCGGAAGGGCCGCAGCTGCACCTCGTCGAGCTCGATGAGTTCGACGCCGGCCTCGCGCACGGCGGGCAGGTACTCGTGCTCGTGGACGTCGACGAGTTTCGCGGTGCCGTCGCGGAAGAGCACCCGTCCGGCTTCGTCGAGCGCGTGGCGCTGCCGCGGCGCCTGCGCCTCGTACCAGTCGTTGCGGCAGTAGGCGTCCACGGTGTACGCGCCGAAGTGGGCTGCGGTGCCGTAGCGCAGGATCTCCTGCAGATCGCGGGAGACCACGGTGCCGAGGTAGCTCATCATCCCGTCGATCGTGCCGCGTTCCAGCGCCTGGTAGAGCTCGGCGGATCCGAGGAAGACCGGGGCTCCGCCGAGCGCCTTGACGGTCTCGCCCTCGATCTCACCGGCGACCCGCAGCCGCAGCCCGCGCACGTCCTCGGGAGTGCGGATGGGTTTGTCGATGGTCCAGAGGTATTCGAACCCGGTGGCCATGCCGCCGAGCATCCGCATGTTCTGGCCGGTGAGCCCCTGGTTGATCAGCCGGGACACGTCGCTGTCGGGGTCGCACGCGCGCAGGTAGCGGCCGAAGTCCTCGGTGGTGAAGGGCAGTTCCAGCGATCCGAGGATCGGGAAGCTCGAGGACACGTACGAGCTGGTCTGCAGGACGACGTCGGCGACGCCGTGCAGCATCCCGGGCACGAGCTCCTCGGCGCCGAGCAGTTGCCCGGAGGGGAACACGTCGAAGTCGAACCCGCCGAGCTCGCGGGCCTTGCCGAGGAACATCTCCACGCCCGGGTAGAGGTCGTCGTAGGACGTGGTCAGGTAGGTGGCGGCCACCGGCCGGTGCGCGCCGGGCGCGCAGCCCGCGACCCCGGCGAGAACGCCCAGTCCGGCCGCGGCGAGGAAGCTCCGCCTCGGCACCGCGTTCATCGAGCCGTCCCGGAAAGTCGGGTCGGCACTTCGAAATCCGGGTCGTTCACCGGCGAACTCCCTTCACGCACGAGCCGCCGGAGGTTCGCACCGCGAACGCGCTCTCACCAAATCGATCTTCCCGCTCAGCGGAAGATCACGGCAAGGGTTTCGCGAGCCTGGTGACCAGGTCCTGCCAGCCGGAGTCGAGGCGGTCGAGGCTGAACCCGCGCTGCTCGACCAGGTGGTGCACCAGCGGGGTGTCGAGGGAAGCCAGCAGGGTTTCGGCGGCGAGCTCGACGTCGGTGGCGGCTTCGGTCATGCGCAGCAGGATCACCAGGTGGCTCCGGCGGAGTCCGCGCGCGGGCACCACGCAGCGGCGTTCGGCGGGCGGCTCGGCGGCGAGGTAGAGCTCGACGTTGTCGAGCTCGTGGCGCATCACGGCGGGCCCGAAGGCCCGCAGCCGCTCGATGGCCGGTGCACCGGGACCCAGCGGTGGCGGTCCGGACAGGAACGCCTGCTGGAGGCGTTGTTCCTCGTGGTCGAGCAGGGCGAGCAGCAGGCCGTTGCGGTCGCCGAAGCGGCGGAACACGGTGCCCTTGCCGACTTCGGCTTCGGCCGCCACCGCGTCCATGGTCAGGTTCGCGGCACCGCAGTCGGCCATCAGACGAGCGGCGGCGTCGAGCAGCTTGGCCCGGTTGCGGACGGCGTCGGCGCGCGGCCGGCGGGCGCCGTCGACGGACGTGAGGTCGAGTTCCACCGGGCCGGCCAGCGTGTCGCCGGTCGGCCCTATCCGCGGAGTGCCAGCGCTCATGCGCACAGCGTAACGCCTCCCACAAGGAACTGGACCGCGGTCCGCTTCGGTGGTAGAAAATTAATCGGACCACGGTCCGATTAACTTCCACCATACTCCTCACCTGGAGAGATACCAATGTCCGTCAAGATCCTCGCGCTCGTCGGCAGCCTCCGCTCCGGTTCGCACAACCGCCAGCTCGCCGAAGCCGCGCGCAGCCTCGCCCCCAGCGATGTCGAGATCGAGGTCTTCGACGGTCTCGGCGACCTGCCCTTCTACAACGAGGACATCGACACCGAGGCCGACGTGCCCGCCGCCGCCACCCGGCTGCGCGAGGTCGCCGGCGCGGCCGACGCGTTCCTGCTGTTCGCGCCGGAGTACAACGGCACCATCCCGGCCGTTCTGAAGAACGCGATCGACTGGCTGTCCCGCCCGTTCGGCTCCGGCGCCCTCTCCGGCAAGCCCACCGCCGTCATCGGCACCGCCTTCGGCCAGTACGGCGGCGTCTGGGCGCAGGACGAGGCCCGCAAGTCCGCCGGCATCGCCGGAGCGGCCATCGTCGACGAGGTCAAGCTCAGCATCCCCGGCTCCATGACCCGCTTCGCCGAGACCCACCCGGCCGACGACCCGGAGGTCGTCGAGCAGCTGACGACCGCGGTCGCCAAGCTCACCGCCAACGTCTCGGCATGAGCCACCCGGCGGCGGTGCGGTGATCGCAGACCGTACCGCCGCCGGCGTTCGCCGCGTTAACGTTTCCCCGTGGCTGGTAGTGGAACGAACTGGGCCGGGAACCTCACCTACCGCGCGCAGCGGATGCACCGCCCGCGCAGCGTGGAGGAGGTGCGGCGGATCGTCGCCGAGGCCGGGCGGATCAAGCCGCTCGGCTCGCGGCACTGCTTCAACGACATCGCCGACACCACCGCCGATCACCTCTCGCTGGAAGCCCTGCCCGACGACGTCGAGATCGACGGCGACGTGGTGTGGGTTCCCGGCGGCATGCGCTACGGAGAGCTCGCCGCGCACCTGGCCGCTTCCGGCCGCGCGCTGCACAACATGGCGTCGCTGCCGCACATCACCGTCGTCGGGGCGACCGCCACCGGCACCCACGGCTCCGGCGTCGGCAACGCTTCGCTGAGCGCGGCGGTGGCCGGGCTCGACATCGTGCGCGCCGACGGCGAGCTGGTGCGGTTGCGGCCCGAGGACCCCGATTTCGCGGGTGCCGTGGTGCATCTCGGCGCGCTGGGCGTCGTGACCCGCATCGGCCTGCGCGTCCAACCGGCCTTCGACGTCGCCACCACGGTGCACCTCGGCCTGGACTGGGACTCGCTGCTCGGCGAGTTCGACGCCATCGCCTCCGCCGCCTACAGCGTCAGCGTGTTCACCGACTTCGACGAGACCGTCCAGGTCTGGGCGAAGGCCCGCGTGGGAGACGACGCCCGGACCGACTTCTTCGGCGCCCGCCCGGCCGAGGTGCCCACCCACATGCTGCGCGGTAGCGGGATCGAGAACCTCACCGAGCAGCTCGGTGTCGCGGGCTCGTGGCACGAGCGGTTGCCGCACTTCAAAGCCGGTGTCACGCCCAGCGACGGCGACGAGCTGCAGAGCGAGTACTTCGTGCCGGCCGAGCACGGCGCGGCGGCGCTGGCGGCGTTGCGACCGCTGGCCGACAAGATGGCTCCGCTGCTGCACATCGGCGAGATCCGCACCATCGCCGCCGACGACCTGTGGCTGAGCCCCGCGCACGGGTCCGATTCGGTGGCCTTCCACTTCACCTGGCGTCCCGCGCAGGCGTCGGTGGAGCGGCTGCTGCCCGACGTCGAAGCCGCGCTGGAGCCCTTCGGCGGTCGCCCGCACTGGGGCAAGCTGTTCACCACCGAACCTCCGGACCTGGACCTGCTGTACCCGAAGCTGGCCGATTTCCGCTCGCTGGCACGGCGTTTCGACCCCGACGGCAAGTTCGGCAACGACTTCCTCGGCCGCACGATCGGGCTGTGATGGCCGCCCGGCGCGGAAAGCCGGCCGGCGCCACCGGTCCCGTGGTCCGCCGCACGCTGCACCTGCTCGACGCGTTCTCACCGGAGCGCACGGCGCTGACGCTCACCGAACTGGCCCGCCAGGCCGGGCTCCCGCCCTCGACGGCCTACCGGATGCTCGGTGACCTTGTCGACTGGGGCGCGCTGGAGCGCGGCGAGGACGGCGCCTACCGCGTGGGACTGCGGCTGTGGGAGCTGGGCGCGCTCGCACCGCGCGGTCTGGGCCTGCGCGAGCGGGCCCTGCCGACGATGGAAGACCTCTCGGCGGTGACCCGGGAGAACGTGCAGCTGGCGGTCCGCGAGGGCACCGAGGTCGTCTTCGTCGAGCGCATCGCAGGCAGCGGCGCGATCCCGGTGCGCACCCGCGTGGGCGGGCGCTTCGCGCTCACCGCCACCGGCGTCGGGCTGGTGCTGCTGGCGCACGCCCCCACCGAGGTCCAGGACGACGTGCTCGGCGGGCACATCCCGCGCTTCACCGACCTGACCGTGACCGACCCGGCGGCGTTGCGGCGGATGCTGGCCGAGACGCGCAGCTGCGGTTACGCGATCAGCGACCGGCAGGTCACCGACGACGCGCTGTCGGTGGCGGCGCCGGTGCACGACCAGCGGGGCGAGGTCGTGGCCTCGGTGTCGCTGGTCGTGCGCCACGGCAGCGCCGCTCCGCACGCGCTCAGCGCGCTCGTGCGCGCGGGCGCCCGCGCCATCTCGCGAGCGATGTGCGAACCCTGATTTACGGTTCTGCCGTTTACTGTCAAGATCAACAGCAATACGGTGGGAGCTCCCACGCCCTCGCGACCCGATCGCGGACCCGACAGGAGCTCGCCATCGACACCCTCTGCCCGACCGGCGAGACCCTGGCCAACCGCGTGGAGTGGCTGCCGGGCAACGGGGTCCGCGCGGTCTGCCGCTGCGGCGCCGAGCGCGAGTTCGACGCCGCAGCACCGATGTGGGGCTGGCTGGTCCACCACTCCCACCTGCGCGATCAGGGCAGGATGGAATCCACGTAGCCGCCGTCGACGCGCACCGCGGCACCCGTGGTGGCCGAGGCCAGCGGGGAGCTGAGGTAGACGACCATGTTGGCGATCTCCTCCGGCTCGATGAGGCGTTGCAGCAGCGACTGCGGCCGGTGCTCGCGCATGAACCGCCGCTGCGCCTCATCCCACGGCAGCGAGGAGTCGACCAGCTCGTAGACGAACTTCTCCACGCCACCGGTGTGGGTCGGCCCGGCGATCACCGAGTTCACGGTGACCCCGGTTCCGGCCGCTTCCTTGGCGAAACCGCGGGAAGCGGCGAGCAGCGCGGTCTTGGACATGCCGTAGTGGATCATCTCGGCGGGGATGACCACCGCCGAATCGCTGGCGATGTACTGGATCCGGCCCCAGCCCTCCCCCGCCATCCCCGGCAGGTACGAGCGGGTGAGGCGCAGCGCGGCGAGCACGTTGACCTCGAAGTAGCGGCGCCAGTCCTCGTCGGTGATCTCCATGGCCGGCTGAGCGCCGAAGATGCCGAGGTTGTTGATCAGCACGTCCACGCGCGGGAGGACCTTCAGCAGATCCGCCGTCCCGGCCTCGGTGGTGACGTCGGCGGCCGCCGCCACGGTCTCGGCGCCGGGCACGTCCTGCTGGATCCGCTGCACGGCCTCGTCGACCCGCTCCGGGATGCGTCCGTTGATCGCCACCCGGGCTCCGGCCCGGGCCAGCCCCTGCGCGATGGAGTACCCGATCCCCTGCGTCGATCCGGTGACCAACGCGGTGCGTCCCGAAAGATCTAGCTGCATGCCCGCGAGGATATGCGGCCCGGATCCTCCGTGCTCCGCCAACCGGACGGCCGACCACCGCACCTTCGGAGCGAACCGGTTTCCGCGGTGTCCTGATGCTCTTCGCCGCCCGCCGGCTCCGACGCGAGGTGCGACCCCCGCCGCGGAGGCGCGAGGCCGCACCCGCGCTCAGCCCTTCCAGTCGACGAGCTGGACGATCACGCAGTTGGGGTCGCGGACCTGGAACGCCCGCTCGCCCCACTCCTCGACCGTCAGCGGCATGGTGATGACCACTCCTTCGTCCTGCAGCCGGGCGAGCTCACCCTCCAGGTCGTCGACCTCGAAGGCCAGGATCAGACCGGCGGCGTGGTCGTCGCGCTGGCCCTCGGGCAGCGACTCCAGGCCGCGCCGCAGGAACACCACGTTGACGCCGGCGTCCTCCCTGGCCAGCGAGGCGAACCCGTCGGCGGCCATGACCTCGGCGAATCCGAAGTGCTCCACCAGGAACCGGCTCGACGCCGCCACGTCCTCGACGTTGAGCGACACCGCAGTTGCCGTGATCCGCATCTGCGACCCCCTCGTGCTCGACTTCCCCGTACCTCGTACAGTGTACACAGTACGGAGGTGGTGCGCGGTGATGGAGCGGAGCAGCGCCGGAGATCCCGGGCGAACGCTGGAGCTGCTGTGGCGGCACGAGCTGGGCGAGCGCTCACCGCAGCGGGGCCCGCGCAAGGGCCTGAGCATCGACCAGGTCGTCGACGCCGCAGTCGAACTCGCCGACGCCGACGGGCTCGCGGGGGTGACGATGCGCCGGGTCGCCGAACGCCTGGGCGTCTCGACGATGTCGATGTACACCTACGTCCCCGGCAAGGCCGAGCTGCTGGACCTCATGCTCGACGGCATCTACCAGCGGATGCCGCGAGAACCGCTGGCAGACCTGCCGTGGCGGGAGCGGGTCGTCGAGATCGCCGCGCGCAACCGCGAGCTCTACCGGCTCCACCCGTGGGCGTTGAAGGTCTCGACGAGCCGCCCACCGCTGGGTCCGGGGCTGATCACCAAGTACGAGCACGAGCTCGGCGCGTTCCTCGGCCTCGGGCTCGACGACGTGGCCATCGACTCGGCGCTGACGCTGGTGCTCGGCTTCGTCCGCTCCACCGCCCTCGCGGCGGCGGAATCCGAAGCGGCGCAACGCGACAGCGCCACCACCGACGAGCAGTGGTGGCACACCAGCGCACCCCTGCTGGCGGAGGTCTTCGACCCCGCGAAGTACCCCAACGCCGCCCGCATCGGCGCAGCCGCCGGTGCCCGGCACCGGGCCGCCTACAGCCCCGACCACGCCTACGAGTTCGGCCTGGACCGCATCGTCGACGGCTTCGCCGCGCTCATCGACGGTTAGGCGCTGCTCACGACTCGTGGAGCGGGGGCTCAGATCTCGACCGCGCCGTCGATGCAGGTGACCGTGCTCCCGCCCACCCAGATGGCGTTGCGCTCGTCGGTGTCGACGCGGACCTGACCGGCGCGACCGAGGGCCGTTCCCTGCCGGGTGGTGTACGGGGCCGTCGTGCGGCCTGCGGACAGCAGCCATTGGGCGAGTGAGGCGTTGAGGCTGCCGGTGACCGGGTCCTCCACGCAACCGCTGCCGCCCGGTGCGAACGCGCGGACCTCGTACCGGGCGGGTCCGTCCACCGGGTGCGGGCCGGCGACGCCGATCTTGAGGTCGTCGCGGTACGAGGGCTCCAGCGCCAGCACCGCATCGGCGTCGGACAGCAGCAGCGCGACCCATCCAGGGCCGTTGTCGGCCCACCGCGCGTCCACGACCTCGCTGCTGTCGATGCCCAGCGCTGCGGCGATGCGGTCCAGGAGTCCCGGTTCCACCGGACCGGAACGCAGCAGCGGCGGCGCCTCGAAGGCCAGTCCGCCAGCGGTGCGGCGCACCGTCACCAGCCCGGCACCGCACTCCTGGACCACCGCGTCGCGCCGGCCGTGCACCGACTGCCAGGCGTGGCAGGTGCCCAGCGTCGGGTGACCGGCGAAGGGCAGCTCGGCGGAGGCGGTGAAGATCCGCACCCGGTAATCGGCCTCGTCGCTGGTCGGTGGCAGCACGAAGGTCGTCTCCGACAGGTTCGTCCACGCCGCGAAGCGCTGCATCTGCGCGTCCGTCAGGCCTTGCGCGTCGAGGACGACCGCGACCGGGTTGCCGTAGTACGGGACGTCGGTGAACACGTCCACCTGCTGGAACCTCCGCATGCACGCAGACTAGTTCACGTGATCCGCCCGACGCCGCGGAATACCGGCCGTCCGCCGCGGGTTCGTGATCGGCATGCGTGTTGTTGGTTTCACCGAGTTCGGCGGTCCGGAGGTCCTGGGCGTGCACGAGGTGCCGGAGCGGCACCCCGGCCCGGGCGAAGTGCGGATCCGGGTGCGCGCTGCGGCGGTCAACCCGACCGACACCGCCGGTCGCGCGGGCTGGTTCCCCGATCGCTACCGCGACGTCGAACCGCCCTACGTGCCGGGCATGGACGCCGCCGGCGTCATCGACGAGGTCGGCGAGGGCACCGACACCGATCTGAGGGTCGGCGATGACGTGATGGCCATCGTCATCCCGTCCGGTGCGCACGGCGCCTACTCGGAGAGCGTCGTGCTGCCCGTCGCGTCCGTCACGCGCGCTCCTGCCGGAACCGGTCACGACGCCGCGTCGACGCTGCCGATGAACGGGCTCACCGCTCGCCTCGCCCTCGACCGGCTCGCGCTGCCCCCCGGCGGTCTGCTCGCCGTCACCGGCGCCGCCGGAACCCTCGGCGGCTACGTCGTGCAGCTGGCCAAGGCCGACGGGCTGCGGGTGATCACCGATGCCAAGGACACCGACCGCGATCTGGTGTCCTCGCTGGGCGCCGACGAGATCGTCGAGCGCGGCGACGACGTCGCCACCCGCATCCGCGAGATCGCGCCCGGCGGTGTGGACGGCGTCGTGGACGGGGCGGTGCTCAACGACGCCGTCGAGCCGGCGGTCCGCGATGGCGGCGGCATCGCCACGGTGCGCGGGTTCACCGCCGAGGCCGAGCGCGGCATCCGGTACCACGCGGTGCTCGTCCGCGACTACTGGTCGGAGCAGGCCCGGCTCGACCGGTTGCGGCAGCAGGTCGAGGAGGGCGCGCTGACGCTGCGCGTCGCCGACACCTACCCGATCGACCAAGGCGCCGAGGCGCACCGGCGGCTCGAAGCCGGTGGCACCCGAGGCCGGTTGGTCATCCGCTTCTGACCGCTGGCGGCGGCCGGACGGTCAGGGCCCGGCCGCCGCCAGCTCCTCCCACAGCTCCTCGGGCACGGGCGCGCGGAACAGCTCGGCGTTGCGCCGGACCTCCTCGGGCGATCGCGCTCCCAGCACCACCGACGCCACGGCCGGGTGCCGCGCGGCGTGCGCGATGGCCGCCTGCGGGAGCGCCACCCCGTGGCGGCGGCAGATCTCGACCATCCGCCGCGCCCTGCCCACCACCTGCGGTGATGCCGGGAGGTAGTCGTAGACGGCGTGGGCGGTGGGGTCGTCGGTGGCCAGCACCCCGCCGTTGAACACCCCTGCGGCCAGCACGGACACGCCGCGGCGAGCGCACTCGTCCAGCAGCGGCTCCCCGGAGGAGTCCAGCAGGGTGTAACGGCCTGCGAGCATCACGGCGTCGACGTCGGTGTCGGTGACGAAGCGCCGCAGCATCTGCCACTGGTTCATCCCGACCCCGATCGCCCCCACCACTCCCTGCGAGCGGAGCTCGTGCAGCGCCGGGTAGGCCTCCGCGATCGCCTGCGCCCAGTGCTCGTCCGGGTCGTGCAGCAGCACCAGGTCGACGTGATCCAGCCCCAACCTGTCCACACTGGACTCCAGGGAGCGGCGGACGCCGTGGGCGCTGAAGTCCCAGCGCCGCGCGAAGTCCGCGGGGACCGCGAACCCTCCCGCCACGTCGCGGGTGCGCCCGGGGTTCGGGACGGGTTCGAGGATCCTGCCGACCTTGGTCGACACCGAGAACTCGTTCCGGGCCCGTCCCGCCAGCGCCGCGCCGAGCCGGCGTTCGGCCAGCCCCAGGCCGTAATGCGGTGCGGTGTCGAAGTAGCGGACCCCGGCGTCCCACGCGGCGGCGACCGTCTCCGCCGCCGCCGCTTCGGAGACCTCGCGGTAGAGGTTGCCGATCACCGCACCGCCGAAGCCCAGGGCGCTCACCCGCACCCCGGATCCGCCCAGGACGGTCACTTCCGCAACCGCAGGCCCTGCATGCCGCCGTCAACGGCCAGCGACGTCCCCGTCGTGGCCCCGGCCGCGGGGCCCGCCAGGTAGGCGACCGCGGCCGCCACCTCGTCGGCGGAGACCAGGCGGCCCGAGGGTTGCCGGGCGTTCAGCGCGGCGAGCTCCGCGTCCGGGTCGTCCGCCGCCGACAGCAGCCGACGCACCCACGGCGTGTCGGCGGTGCCCGGGTTCACGCAGTTGACGCGGACCCCCTCGGCGAGGTGATCAGCGGCCATCGCCTGCGTCAGCGAGAGCACGGCACCCTTGCTGGCGCTGTAGGCGGCGCGGTCCGGGAGGCCCGCAGTCGCCGCGATCGAGCACGTGTTGACGATCGACGCGGCCGCCGACCTGCGCAGGTGCGGCAGGGCTGCGCGGCTGGTGCGCACGATGCCCAGCACGTTGACGTCGAAGACGCGCCGCCACTCGTCGTAGGAGTTCGTCTCGACCGTGCCCTGCGCGCCGATGCCCGCGTTGTTGACCAGCACGTCCAAGCCGCCGTGGCGCTCGACGGACTCCCGCACCGCATCGCGCACCGAGTCCTCGTCGGTGACGTCGCACCGGAGACCGAGCATCCCGGCCGGAACCCCGCCCGGGTCCAGGTCCAGCGCCGCGACCTTCGCCCCGCGATCGGCCAGCGTCCGCGCCACCGCCAGGCCGATTCCCGACCCGCCGCCGGTGACCACCGCCGCCAGCCCCTCGAACTCCCCTGCGCTCACCGGTCAGCCCCTTCGCTCGCCGAGATCTCCCGGAGCTCTAGCACCCCGAACGAGCAGGCGACAAGGAATCCGCCTCCGCCCCCTCGACCTCAACCCGGGAGTCCTCCACCTCACCCTCGACGACCACCACGCTCCCACGCTCGAACCACGAGAAACGCCCAGGAGGCGGAAACTCGCTGCTCCTCGGTGAGTTCGTCGTGGGCGTTGAGGGCGCGGGCGACGCGCCGCTCGAGGCGCACCAGAACGAGCGCTCCGCCGTCCCGCCCAGGTCTCGCAGATCGACGATGTCGGTGGTCGGATCGGAGCAGAGAACCGTCTCGGACCCGACCGCGAGCTCGGCGGTGAACCGGTCCTGCCGGCCGAAGTCGCGGAGCAGCTCCCCGCGCTCGTGACCACCCATGCACGTCACCTTAGCTCCTATAGCACACCAATCCTGGTGGGACGCTGGTTTGAGGCGGCTAGCATCGGGGAATCATGGCCTCTGGTGAACTGCTCGCGATCAGCGACCTGCACGTCGCTGCTGATGAGAACAAGGACATAGCCCGGAAGCTGCGTGCCGGCTCCGATCACGACTGGTTGCTGGTCGCCGGGGACGTCGGGGAGATGTCCGACGACATCACCTGGGCGCTGGAGATGCTGGCCGGGCGCTTCGAGAAGGTCGTGTGGGTTCCCGGCAACCACGAGTTGTGGACGCCGGAGCAGGATCCCCTGCAGCTGCGCGGCGAGGCGCGCTACCTCGAACTGGTGCGGCGCTGCCGTGAGCTCGGCGTCGTCACACCCGAGGACGACTTCCCGGTGTGGACCGGCCGCGGCGGACCGGTCACGATCGCGCCGCTTTTCGTGGGCTACGACTACACCTTCCGCCCCGCCGGCACCTCCACCAAGGAGGAGGCGCTGGCCGTGGCGCACGAGTCCGGGGTGGTGTGCACCGACGAGTTCCTGCTGCACCCGGACCCCTACCCGAGCCGCGACGCGTGGTGCCGGGCCCGCGCGGACCACAGCGAGAAGCGGCTCGCCGACTGCGATCCGGACCTGCCGACGGTGCTGGTCAACCACTACCCGCTGGTCCGCCAACCCACCGACGTGCTCTGGTACCCGGAGTTCGCGCAGTGGTGCGGCACCGTGCGCACCGCCGACTGGCACGTGCGGCACCGCGCGGCGGCCGCCATCTACGGCCACCTGCACATCCCGCGCACGACCTTCTACGACGGGGTCCGCTTCCAGGAGGTCTCCATCGGCTACCCGCGCGAGTGGAAGCGCCGGGGTCTGCCCGAGGAGCCGCTGCGCCGCGTGTTCCCGGAGGAGTCGTGATGCTCGAACGAGTCCTGCCCGACGATCTCGCGCGGCACGAGCTGTTCACCGACCCATCGGAGGCGCGGTTGTTCGCCGAGGAGAGCGCGGTGATCGCGCGAGCGGTCGACAAGCGACGTCGCGAGTTCGCCACCGTGCGCCACTGCGCCCGCATCGCCCTGGCCGAGATCGGCGCGCCCATCGGCCCTCTCCTGCCTGGTGCGCGCGGCGCTCCGGGCTGGCCACCGGGAGTGGTGGGCAGCATGACGCACTGCGCGGGTTACCGAGCGGCCGTGGTCGCCTGGGACAAGGCGGTGCGCACGATCGGCATCGACGCCGAACCGCACGAGCCGCTGCCCGACGGCGTGCTCGACGCGGTGTCGCTGCCGGCCGAGAAAGCCATGATCTCGGCGCTGCCGGGAAACGTGCACTGGGATCGAATCCTGTTCAGCGCCAAGGAATCGGTCTACAAGTCCTGGTTCCCGCTGAGCCGCGAGTGGCTCGACTTCGAGGAAGCCGAAGTCACCCTCTCCCTCGACGGCACCTTCCACGCCCACCTGCTCAAGCAGGGCTACGACCCCCACGGCGCACCCCTGACCTCCTTCACCGGCCGCTGGCTGGCCGAGAACGGCCTGATCATCACCGCCATCGTCGATCGCTGAGCGATCTCGCCGGCGTCCGACGTGCCATACACTGCTGCTCGAACAGCAGCCTCCCGAGGGGAAAGCGGTGGCGGGACTTCCGGACTGGGCGTTGCGCGAGGACCTGCCGCGGCGGCTCGAGGAGGCCGTGGCGCCGTGAAGCGGCCGACGATCATCGACATCGCCCACGCCGTGGGCGTGTCCAAGGCCGCGGTGTCCTACGCGCTCAACGGCCGCGGCGGCGTGTCCCAGGAGACGCGGGAGCGGATCCTCGACGTGGCCGCGGAGATGGGCTGGCGCGCGAGCAGTGCGGCGCGGGCGCTCTCCAGCGACCGGGCGGCCACGGTCGGCGTCGTGCTCGCCCGGTCTCCGGAGGTGCTGCGGACCGAGCCCTTCTTCATGCAGGTGGTCGCCGGGTTGGAGCAGACCCTCTCGGCGCACGGGTTCTCGCTCCAGCTGGCGCTGGCGTCGGACCCGGACACCGAGCTGGAGACCTACCGCCGGTGGTGGGCGGAGCGCCGCGTCGACGGGGTGCTGCTGACCGATCTGCGCGTCGACGATCCGCGCCCGGCGTTGTTGCGGGAGCTGCGGATACCGGCGGTGTTCTTCGGGACCGAGCAGCCCATGGCCGGGATCCCCGTGCTGTGGGTCGACGAGCACGACATCGCCGACAGCGCGATCGGGCACCTCGCCGGATTGGGCCACCGCAGGATCGGCCACGTCCAGGGGCCGGGGCAGCTGCGACACACCGCCCGCCGCGAGCGGGAGCTGCGGCGCGCGGCGGCGGAGCGGCCCGGTGTGGCGCTGGTGCGCGATCAGGGCGACTACACCGAGGGCGGCGGTGTGGCCGCCACGGCGCGGCTGCTTGCCTCGGCGCGGCCACCGACGGCGATCATCTACGACAACGACGTGATGGCGGTGGCGTCGGTGGCGCGGGCCGCGGAGCTCGGAGTGCGGGTGCCCGAGGACGTTTCGGTCCTGGCGTGGGACGACTCGATGCTGTGCCGGGTGGTGCACCCGGCGATCACGGCCTTCTCGCACGACGTGGGAGCCGCCGCGGCGTGCGCCGCGCTGATGCTGCTGGAGCTGGTCGAAACGGGCGTCGCCGACGACTCCCGCTTGCAGCCCAGAGAGCTGATCACGCGCGAGAGCACCGCTGCGGCACCGATGTTCGCCTGACCGGAGCAGCACGAGAGCACCAAAGGTAACGAATCGGCCACGCAGATCGGACCGGCCTTCTTGTTAACCGGTTAAGTCCCTAGTTTGAGCGGCGGGCCCAACGACGGGTCCGACGAGGCCGAGGAGTCGTTTCGTGATCAAACGCTCACTCGCGGCCGTGTCGCTGATCGCGGCACTGCTCGCCGGGACGCTGACGGGATGCGCGGGCTCGGCCGAAGACCCCAACACGATCACCTACTGGGCCAGCAACCAGGGCAAGAGCGCCGAGCAGGACATGGAGATCCTGCGCGACGAGCTCGCCCAGTTCACCGCCCAGACGGGCATCGAGGTGAACGTCGAGGTCATCGGCTGGTCCGACCTGCTCAACCGGATCTTGGGCGCGGCCACCTCCGGGGTCGGACCCGACGTGGTCAACCTGGGCAACACCTGGGCCGCGTCGCTGCAGGCCACCGGCGCGTTCGTGCCGTTCGACGACCGGCTGATGCAGCGCTTCGGCGGCCGGGAGCGGTTCCTGGACAGCAGCATGAGCTCGACCGGCATGGCCGGCCAGGTCCCGACGTCGCTGCCGCTGTACGGGTTGAGCTACGGCGTGTTCTACAACAAGAAGCTCTTCGCCGAGGCCGGACTCGCTCCCCCGCGCAACTGGGACGAGTTCCTCGCCGCTTCCCAGCGCCTGACCGATCCCGCCCGCAACCGCTGGGGACTGACCATCGCGGGCGCCAGCTACACCGAGAACGCGCACTTCGCCTTCATGTTCGCCCGCTGGGAGGGCGTCGACCTCATCACCGCCAACGGCCCCGAGTTCGACTCGCCCGGTGCGGTGTCCGCCGTGCAGCGCTACCTGGGCCTGATGTCGACGCAGAAGGTCGTCAGCCCCGGCGACGCCGAGGAGGGCAACACCTCCAGCGCCGCGGAGGACTTCACCGACGGCAACGCGGCGATGCTCATCGCCCAGAACAGCGTCATCCCGACGCTCGCCGACAACGGGATGTCCGAGGACGCCTACGGGGTGGTCCGGCTGCCCGCGCCCGATCCGCTGCCACCGGGCGGCACGCCCGCGCTCAGCCACGTCGCGGGCTCGAACGTCGCGGTGTTCGCCGACAGCCCGAAGCGCGAGCAGGCGCTGAAGCTGGTGGAGTTCCTGACCAGCAAGGACATCCAGGCCTCGTTGAACAAGAAGTACGGGACGCTGCCGGTGGTCACCGACGCCTACGACGATCCCGCCTTCCACACAGAGGAGGACGCGGTCTTCTCGGACGTGCTGGCCCACTACTCGGAACCGGCACCGATGATCCCGACCGAGGCGCACTTCGAGACGACCGTGGGTTCGGCGATGCGGGACCTGTTCGCCGAGATCGCCACGGGCCGCCAGGTCACCACCGAGGACGTGCGGGCCGCGCTGGCCGACGCCGAGCAGAAGATGCGAGGTACCGGAAGTTGACCAGCACCGCTGCCCCCTCCCCCACC